>WGEI01000207.1 GCA_015492875.1 Anaerolineae bacterium
ACATCTATAGACCTAAAAGTATTATAACCTTTTAGTTGGAATTCAAGTGTAACATTTAGGGCTGAGGATACAGATACTATGGCCGATAAACTAGGCAACGAACACAAACTATTTAGAATGACCCTACTTTTTGTGCCGAAAGGTGCGCCTTTTCGCCATGGTTCGGCATCATGATGTGCACTAACCGTTGTCGAAGTGCGTATGTAGGGGTAGAATGTCCCTGTTTTTGACCCCAAGCCTCAGGTCAATCAGAAAGCCAGTTGTGGAGTGCATGCATGCAAACAGAAGTCAATATCCCCGCCCCGCGCCTTGATGAAACCATCGCCCGCGAACATGTGCCATGTAATTTATGTGGTAGCGAAGACCGCCAGCCATTTTGCCCAGAAAACGGGTTGGGCTTGGTGCAATGCCAAAATTGTGGATTGGTCTATGTGAGTCCCCGACCGGTGGCGACCGAACTATACGCGCTTTATGGCGAGACCTACTTCCGCAATGATGAATCGGGCGTTGTCGGGTATACCGATTATATTGCCGATGAAATCAATATCCGCAAAACTTCGCAACGGCGGTTGAAGTTTTTAGAGCGGTTCATCCAGCCGCCCGGAAAGATGCTTGATGTGGGTTGTGCGGCGGGGTTCTTCATGGCGGAAGCGGCCAATCGCGGTTGGGCAGTTGAAGGTTTAGATGTTTCTGCCTTTGCTACACAATATACTCATGAACGTTTTGGGTTCACTACGCATCACGGCAGTTTAACCGAAGTTGAACTGGGCGATGAGGCTTATGACCTTATCACCATGTACGATGTGATTGAGCATGTGCCAGACCCAAAGGCCTATATGCAACGTGTGGGGCAACTGTTGCGCTCTGGTGGTATTTATGAGCTGGCCACCCCCGATGTAGGCAGTTGGCCAGCACGATTAACAGGTAAACGCTGGATTGGCTACAAACTCTCAGAAGAGCATGTCTACTATTTTTCAGTGGAAACGCTGACCCGTATGCTAGATGAAGCGGGTTTTGATGTCGTTCATGTGCGGCATCTCGGCAAATACGTCACATTACGCCTATTCCTAGACCGTCTTGGGGTATATGCGCCATGGCTATCAAAGCCGTTGGCGTTGGTAGAGCGCATCTTCAAGCTATCAAAGCGATCATTTTATGTCAATCCCTTCGATATTGTGGCGATTACTGCGCGCAAACGCTAATCAGACTGCTTTGATTGGGCAATGTCGGGTAAACTAATTGCCCGATTTTTTATTTGGGCAAGGGTAACAAGAGGGAAAAACAATGCGAATACGGTTATTCTTCATTGTTGCCGTGGGGCTATTGGCGGTAGCCGTCTACACATTTCCTATGTGGGCAGAATACATTTATGGGGAAGAGGTCGTTATCAACTCCCCTATTGCCGGCCTATCGCCAGAGCAAGCCGCAGGTTTTGAACGTTTACCCCAAAACGTTCGGAATGCTTATCTTGAGCTGAACGAGGTTGCCCCATCATTGGCGAGGGTGCTAGTACAAGCGCGCATCGTTGGCGATGTCCCCGTACCACCAGAAAATCAAACCATGCCGCAAAGCATCGGTGAGCCGACCGTGTTAACTCGTGTGCCATTCGTAGAATTTGAGCTGACATATCAAGAGATAGCGCTAATATATAACAGTAGCGGCACAGTAGCCATCTATCAAATGCCAGATGACAGGCTATTACTGCGGCTGGAAGGGTTTAGGATTGATAACGCGCCTAATTTACATGTTGTGCTCAGCCGCAGTGCAGAGCCACGCACAGCTGAGGATATAGGGAATTATTTGGATTTAGGCGAGTTGCAAGGGACAGTTGGCGACCAAAACTACTTTATTCCAGAAGGCGCGGACTTGGAACTCTATCGCTCAGTCGCCATTTACAGCCCACAGGTGGGGCTTGTATTCGCCATCGCCCCGTTGGAGTAAATTTACTGGTCATGGGGTGAGGTGTCGCGGATGACTAAAGTATCAAAGTCTGCGGTGGTGTTCTCCCCAACGCCTAGTGCTATCGTCCCGCCTAAATCTTCGGCATTGTCAATCGCCACAATGAAGCGGTCATTCACAAAAAACGCTAACCTATCTTGATAGGTGACGGCCAGCAATGTCACCCACTCTGGCACTTGTTCGCCTTCAGAAACGGGTAATGGGCCATCGTAGAAAATTGTGCGGTCGATACTGCCATGATGGCGCACCTGCACATGATACGTACCATCAGCATTGCGCGTTAGCTCCACATAATAGCCGAGCAAATCTGTGCCCGTCAGCCCTTCGCGGGCGCGCACGACCATATAAGCTGTACCGGTCCCATCGGGGAAACGGACATCTACACTGGCATAAATATCGGTAGAATCGCGGTAGTTATTGCGGTCAGACCCTTCGCCAAAGATTTCTACGCCCAACACATCGCGCATCAAACGGAATGTCGGGCGGTCAAGATAGCTCATCCGCAAATATAAGCCATCCGTATAATCACCGTCAGCATCGAGGCCGCCACTCCACCAGCCGCGTTTGCCAAAAGCATCATCGAAGTATTCGAAAAGGTCACTACGCAAATCCCGAATTGGCCGCGCCAACACCTCTTCAATCAACGCATAGGCGAAACCCGCCGCCGCATCACGACTACTGGCAGAACGGGTGATGAGGCAATCATCAATCCGCAAAATATCGCCACGCCCAGTCACAAAGCGGATGCCCCCTGCGCCCGGCGTACTCTCTAGCGTTTCTTCAAAAACAAGGTCGCCATCGACATAAACGGTCAGACGGTCTTCTATGAAGCTAATGCTCAAGTTTTGCCAGCGGCGCGCATAAGCATTACGCACCAAGAACGTCTGGAGGATAGCCCCGTTGGCATCAACGCGATTCACGGTCATATTACCAGCATCAAAATCGAGCACAAGCGAACCGCCGGGGGTTTCACGTAGGTATAGCTGATAGCCGCCCTGTTCGCTGTAGACACGGCAAGTTAGGCCTAAGTCTCGAATATCGGTCACTGATGGCGTCAACTCCACTGCGCCATTCATACGCACATACTGGTTGCCATCGCTTTCGCGCTCAATTGTGGCGGCGGTTGTGCTGGTCGTCAGCCACGTGGATGGCAAGCTGCTGCCGCCTTCAAAATGCTCACTGGGCGGCTCTGCCCGTTGAATGATGATGTTATCAAGACGGACTGGGCGGAAGGGGTTATTGGTCTGTAGCAAAATCTGCCCTGCCCCTAAAGGCGCGTTGTTATCGGAACGAGAGAGCACGAGGTTGTTATCTAAATAAATATAGATACGTGTGCCCTCTGCCCATATGGTGATGGTGTGCCAGCGATTTTGCTCAATAGAGACACGCGCTTGCCCCAAAATAAGTTCATCATTGCGATTAGTCACATCGGGACGGGAGATATTATTGCGCTTCAAAACGAGCAGGCCGGGCAAGACCTCTACAGCATGGTAGCCCTGCCCTTGCACATGATGGAAGACAAAACGAGCGCCTTCTGCCGCTTCCATATTGACGCTGAAACTGGCGACAAAATCGGTGGCAGTTTGCTCTAGCCATTCCGGTTTTTCGTCACCGAGAATAATGAGCGGCTGGGTAATACGGGCTAAGCCGCGCAGCAAATTCTGGCCGCCTTCATTCACAACTTGCCAAACTTCGGGGTCATAACTCCATCCCGCTAATGGGGCATCCTCTTCAAAATCAGCGACGAAGGGTAAGCGCCCCGCTGGTGTGGGTGTCGGCGTTGGGATAGTCGTTGGCGTGGCAGGAGAAGTTGGTGTAAAGGTCGGCGTCAGGGTTGGCAATGGCGGTACAGTTGGCTCTAATGTATCTGTCGCTGTCGGCGTCGCTGTTGGCACGGGTGTATTGGTGGGCGTCGCTGTCGGCGTTAGGGTATCTGTCGGTGTATTGGTGGGCGTGTTGGTCGGCGTTGGTGTATTGGTAGGCGTGTTGGTGGGCGTCGCTGTTGGCGTTAGGGTATCTGTCGGCGTATTGGTGGGCGTATTAGTCGGCGTTGGTGTTGGTGTATTGGTGGCTGTAGGGG
>WGEI01000208.1 GCA_015492875.1 Anaerolineae bacterium
GTGGCGGTGATGTTCATGGCTTCGGCTAGCGGCTCGGTGACGATATTCACCACAAACTCGCCAGTAGCGCGGATGTTGTTCAGCGTGTCTTTCTGCTGGCCATCTGTGCCACGAACAGCGGGGCAAAAGAGCAACGTTGGCGGTTTGCTGCAAACTGGGGTGAAGTAGCTGAAGGGGGCTAAGTTGGGGATGCCGTTTTCATCAACTGTGCTCACCCATGCAATCGGGCGCGGCACCACACAGCCGGTCATCAGTTTGTAAACATCCTTTGTGCTGATAGCATCTGGATTGAAGTCCACGTTTTTCCTCCCGCTCATGCTGTAAACAGGAGAATTTTAATCGATGATAGCGCGGTATGACTATCGCCAAAGCAGACTGATTAACCCGATTCTAGCAAGCGCGGCATAATACGGTCCATCAGTATAGCCGTTTCTTCTAGCGCCAAGTAGTCATCCGCATAGGAGATTAAATCTAGCTGGGGGTCATAGCTCCAAAAGCCGGCAGCATCGTAGAGATAGCGCATATAAGTATAGCAAATGCCCAGCACTACGCGGGAGTAGACGCTATAGGCCATATAGGGGAAGAACAAAATCACGCCCCTATCGTGCACATAGAGCACTATGCCCAACTGTTCCATCGGGTGATGCAGTTCGACATCATCTAGCGGGCCACGATAGGCCTTCAGCGAGGGGTCAAGCTTCAAGAGCAGGCGTGTGAGCGCGTGTGGCTTCAATTTATATACTGGCCAATGGGCTTCTGGCTGGTCGTCACGCTGGCCAAACTCGAAGAGCCATTCTAGCATGGTGGGGGTGAGTTTGCCGGTTTTGGGAATATAGAGGTGTATCTCGTAAATCATCGCGCCCCTCAATCGGTTTCTGGTGAATACCTCATAGCTTGATTGTGCCAGAATGTCGATGTGGGGGCAAATCATCCCCCACACCAACGATAACACTATCCAGCTTACTTACGCTATAGCGCGTTATTCACAGGTGATGTCTTCGGCATCAGGCTGTCTAGCCTCTGCCCAACGGCGCTCAAACTCGGCGAGGTATTGCGCGGCAATATCGGGGTCGGTGATGATAACGATATTCTCGTCGTTGGTATCGGCAGCATTGCCGCTGAAGTTAAATGAACCGGTGATGACGGTTTGCTCATCGATGATGAAAACCTTATGATGAAGCACAAAGGGGTTGCCATCAATCCGCACATCGCCACCGCTGCAAGCGATACGTTCCATCTCGCTGAAGCGCGTCGTCGCTTGGCGGCTATCCCAAATGCCCGCGAAATCAACGCCCGCCCCAATACGCTCGACGACCACATCTCCCAAAACGTCTTCGGTGAAGACAAAGGCCATCAGGCGGATGCTCTCTTGTGCGCCACTGAGCACTTCGCTCAAAACATCTAGGACAGGGTCTTCGGAAGCGAAGAGGATTTGAATTGGCACGCCGTCTTGAGTGAACTTAACCGTGCTGGAGGGCGATGTTTTGCCAAATTCTTGGCGATCGAACATCTCGTTAAATTCATTTTGGTAAGCCTCTACCGCGCGTTGAGAGCGCAGCACAATGGCGTTATTGTTGTTGCGGTAAGTGCCGTTGATGGTGTAATTCCATGAACCAGTCCAGACAACGGTGCTATCGATAATCATGAATTTATTGTGCATTAAGCCGCTACGGTTATCATCCACAACTGGAATACCAGCAGCGATGAGTTCCTCAATGGTCGATTCTTCATCCTCTACAGCGTGCTTATCATCGGCGACAACGCGAACAGTGACGCCGCGCTCATGCGCATTCAACACCGCTTCGGTAATCACGAGGTTATCAAACTCAAATGCAGCAATATCTAAAGTGCGTTGTGCGCTATTGATGGCGGCGGCCAAATTCTCATCGATACCATTGGTATAGGTTGCGGGGTCGCTGCTGCCGGTAGGGGCGTTGAAGTAAACCTGCCAAAACCCTTTTGCCGCGCCGAAGCCTTGCCCCACTTCTAGGGGCTGGACAGCATCGGGAGAAGTATCAGATGGCGCTGTCGGCGGGGCGGCAGTGGGCGCAGTTTCTGCCCCACCGCAGGCAGCGAGGATAAGGACAAGAATTAAAACAAGCACACCGAAAATGCGTCTGTTCATGTGGCACATCCTTTCTAAATGAAAAACAGGTAAAGGCTACATCTCCAAAGAGGGGCCATCTGGGGAAAATGGCTGGTCTGAGGCTGGAGCATCGGGAGTGTCATTTTGAGGAACTTCCAAACTCTCAGACGCTGGCGCTACGGCGGCATCTGCCAAAGCAGCGGGCTGAATGGCCGAGAGCACCAGCTCAACATCGATAGCATCATCCTCTTGTGGCGATTGCAACAGCTTATCAAAAACCGTTTCGTCCACCGTATAGCCCAGCGTCGTAGCGGCCTCTAGCAGGCGGGTGCGAATTTTCTCCAACTTATCAGCATCAGCATAAACACGCCGCCCGATGAAGCGATTGATATATTTCATCAGGCGTTGCAACTGGCCACAAGCGTCTTCAAACGGCAATGATTCATCGCCGCGCATGGCCAGCCATTGCACCTGCTGCTCGCCCCACTTCAGCAGTAATTTCGCTGCGTCGTCGCGCAGCTCTTCGGTCAAGCTGGGTATCTCATATAGCATAAGCACTTGCCGCTCAATATCCATCACCCATCCCTCCAGTAAATGACTTTATTTAATATATTGTAACACTTTTTCCCCTGATTATGTATGCGGGTTGGGCGCAAAAGCTAAAACCCGCTTTGCTGCACAAAATTGACGATGGCGACGTTATGCTCGCAATTATCAGATGTGCGCACGGTGTACACGGGCGAAAGCGGCGCGCCCTGTGGTGTGAACAGTTGGACGGTAAAATCACCGCTGACGGGCGCTTCTCCCAACGGGAATTCATATCCCCCCGCTCCAAAGGTGAGCGCAGAGCCACTAAACACCTTTTCGCGGAAAGGCGCGCCCCCTAATTCACCACTGACTTCTACACCATAGCCAGAGAGCGGTTCGCCATTTAAGCCGATAACTGCGCCGGCGATGCTCGCCCAACGACAGCCGCGCCCATTGGCGTTTGGGGTATAGAGCACGCCACTTTCCGCCATGATGAAAGGGTAGGCCTCTTCGCCGGCTAGCGTGTCGGGCGTGGGGTTTTGGGGCAAAGCGGGCTGCTCGCCAACGGGGAAGGTGGCGGTAATCACCACGAAAGGCGTCGGCGGCGATAGCGGATTCACCGCTCCATAGGGGTCATTCCAAATGGCCGCATACCAGACACAGGTGGCTGCTGTAAGTACCAAAAAGAACAGGGCGATAAAATCCGACTTGCGGAACGGGTTACCGCGCGGTGGCTGTGGTGCATGGTCAACGGGTGCATGTGCCTGCTCTATTGGTGCGGCTTGTGCGCCCTCTGCAATTGGCGCAGACTCTTCATTTATAGTAGGGGGTTCAGCAGAAGAGACCGGCTTCTCTTCTGGTGGAAAAAGTGGGCCGGTCTCAATCTTCGATTTACGGTCTTTTTTACTGACGCGGCGAATACCACCGCCCTGCTGGTATTTCTCGTCTTCAGTCATAGGCCTCAGCGAATTTGGATGAAGCGCACCAACGCCACGTTACGGTCACAGCTACCGGGGAACTGGATGGTAATACGCTCGGCAACGGGCGCGCCATTAATCGTCTCTAGTTGGACAAAGATAAACATCGAGCTGACGGCGTTCCCTAGCGGCACTTCCCAACCAGACACCGCGCCATAATTGGCATTTGAGCCGACCAGTGCCACGCGGTCAATGGTATCGTTGAAAACATGCACCTGCAAGTTGCCGGCGCTGTACTCGTTGCCGTTCAAATCGAACACTTGCCCGCCAACGCCTTGATAGGCGCAACCAGCACTGTTGAAGGTATTTTGCACCATCAAAACTTGATTGTCGCGCAGCACGAAAGGAAACGGTATTTGGCTAGGCGTGAAAGTTGGCGTTGGGCCTGTTGGCGTGATGGTCGGCGTCAAAGTTGGCGTGATGGTCGGCGTTGGCGAGTTCTCCGGCGTATCGGTTGGCGCGGGGGTGGGCGTAATCGTCGCGGAAGGGGTGATTGTTGGCGTCAACGTCGGCGTATCGGTCGGCGTGAAGGTTGGCGATGGGGTGAAGGTGAAGGTGGGTGGCAAGGTGGGCGGGCCAGGCGTGAAAGTTGGCGTATTGGTGGGTACGGTTGGCGAAGGCACGACGCGTGTCGGCGGCAATAGCGCCACATCAATCGGCTGCTCTACTGGTGGGCCAAGAAAGCGCACCACGACAAACACCAACCAGACAAGCGAGAGCAAGAAAAACAGACCACTTAAAATGTTGTAAATACGATTAGCCATTTTTACGCCCTTTGCGTCTTAATTCGATAGCCCGACATCAGCCACCTGTCAACAAGGCCATGATGATATAGCAGCCAAACAATATTGACAGAGTAACGAAAATCAGGCTGATAACATTATATAGACGATTGCGGCCTTGCCCAAACATATCCCGCCCCCTTTTTAACGATACCGTTCAATTGTGGCGCGTTCGCGCAGTGTTTGTAGCCAATTTTCAAATTCAATTTGGGCTAAAACAGCGCGGTCTTCTTCGCTGATGGGGCGCTCGGCATATTCCAGCGTTTGCACAATGTGATAACCGAGTCGCGTCGCCACCGGCCCGGCAATTTCATTCGGTTGTAACGAAAAAGCCACATCTGCCAGCGAAGTCTCCAGCAAGCCTTGACGGGTAAACCAGCCCAAATCACCACCGAGTTGGGCATCAGCTGCGACGGAGTAAGTCATTGCCAGCTGGGCAAAATCGCCCCCATTTTGCAGCAGTTGCTCTACATCTACGGCATCAGCTTCGGTCGGTAGCAGGATGTGGCGGGCGTGTACCTGTGGCACATCGCCGCTTAAATCATCGGTAATCGCATCGATGACACGCTGGGTGAGCAGGGAGTTTGCGATGGCTTCGCGGTATTCGTCTTCGGTATACATGTTAACCGCCAGCCACTCTTGCCAGCCCGCTTCGCCACCAGCCATTTCGATAAGCCCCTGTATTTCGGCATCAATATCATCTTGGCTGATGGTGATATTCAGCTCTTGCGCGGCTTGACGGATAAGCGCCTGCTCGATGAGCATATCCATCACGACACGCTCCATCGCGGCGGGGTCGGTGATGGCGCTTTCGGTTTGCATACGGGCTAAAGCACGGTCGAAGGCTTGGCGGGTGATTGGCTCGCCATTGACGAGCGCCACTAAATCAGCGTTATCCGTTTGGGGCGGCGCGCTTTGTACGGCCACATTGCCACCACCACTCGTATTAGACAGCGCGGCATCATCATTTGCTGCGGGGGTATCTCCTCCCCCACCACAGGCGGTCAAAATCAAGATGAATAGCACGCTGCTATAGAACAATACTTTCTTAAGAGCGAGTTCGGACCGGTTCACGTCAACTCCTTTGCTGTGCGATGCTGGCCCGTTACGATAAAGTATTATCCTATTGGCAAGCAAATAGGGCAAGTCATGAAGTGGAAGAACAAAAGGCTGTATGGCAAAGATGGGGAAAATGTACTAACGAGTTATGCCGTACAGCCTTAAGATAGGCTTTGACGATAGGGCTTTAATCCCGTGAATGGGGCATAGGGCATTCTGCCTTGTCTTGGTGCGGGACGGGACAGCTCTCTTCTGCACTGGTGTCTCGGGTCGCATGGAGGCCTAGTGGCTGTTCGCGGCGGCGGTAGCGCACGATGGTTTTCTCTGGGCGGATAGCGCCAACGCCATAAACTGACTTTGGTTCTTTAGGAGACACAATCTCCAATTCGTAGCGTTGGAACAGCATGGCTGCGATGAGCATCATTTCGTTGATGGCGAAGGTCATGCCTGTACATTTATGCACACCACCACCCCAAGTGATGAGACTATAGCGTTGGCGGTCTTCTTCACGCGGGGGCGCAAAGCGCAACGGGTCATAGTCAAAAGGCTCTGCAAAAACATCTTCTACGATATGCCCAACAGGCGCCACCACCATCACCATCCACCCGGCAGGGATGACATAATCGCCCACTTCAACATCTTCCACCGCGACACGCATATTGATGTCTGCTGATGGCTTGGTGCGGGCTGTTTCCATCACCGCCCAGTAAGTATGTTGTAGCTTGGACAAATCAGTGAGGCTGAGCACCTCGCCATAGGGGAAATGCTGGTCAATTTCATCCAGCACTTTTTGCAGATAATCGGGATGTTGGATAAGCTGAAGCACTGTCCATGCGGCTTGCCCGATGGTGGTCTCGTGGCCGGCGAACATCAAGGCGATAATCAGGCCAATGATAATATCATCTTCCATCGGCTCACCATCTTTATAGCGAGCATTAACGAAATCTTGCAGGAAATCATCATACTTATCAGGGTGCGCGCGGCGCTCTTGAATTAAGGGGCGCAGCATTTTTTGTAGCCGTGCTTTGGCGCGGTCGCGGCGGATGAAGCGCGGCAAGGGCAAACCGGGCGGGAGGATGGGGTCAATCCCCTTACCCAGAATGCTATAGTTATGCCAAAATTCTTCGCCCATACGATTGCGAAAATCTAGCCCCATAAACGAATGGGCGGCAACATTTTGAATGACAGAGGTGAAGTCATGGTTAATTTCAAATTCACCCTCATCCCCCAATGTATCTAGCCACTGGCGGATTTCTTCCTGCATAATGTGCACATAACCCGCCATCCGCTTATGGCTAAAAGAGGCGTGCAACACAGGGCGCTGGCGCTGGTATTCTTCTGGCGAGGCGGTGAAACCTAAGGGGCCAAATATCCGTCGTAAGAAAACATAAGCGAGGTCAGCCCTCAGCTTGGTATCGGTCAGTTCATAGAAAATTTTATGATTCTGCGGCCCTACAATAATCGCCATTTTCTTAGGACCCATTTGAATGCTGAAGATAGAACCAGCCTCTTTATAGGCCTTGCGTAAAAAAGCTTGGCGGTCACGCTGAAAAGCGAAAAAATGCTTCCATGGGGATACACCACGATATAATGGCGGTGTTTGCTTCTTTGTTGCGACAGGAGTCATAGACCTCTTCCACATCCACGAAAAGTATAAGTGGCTCACACACTTTCTATCATATCGACAAACAAGCGCTCTGAACTTTATAATTAACGTCAATGTGTTGACTAAACAACGAAAGAGGGGAAAATGTCGAAAAATAAAGGGCGCATCGACCCGCGTAAACGCCGCACCCGACAAGCGCTTCAAAATGCTTTACTCACCTTGTTGCAAGAGCAAGACCTAGAGACCATCACCGTGCAGAATATCACTGATTGTGCTGGGCTAAACCGCGCCACATTTTACTTGCACTATCAAGATAAATACGATTTGGCAGAACATATCATCAAAAGCATTTTGGAAGATATTCAGAAAATACATATCCCGCGCCGCAATCCCCAACCCGATTTAGATGCCCTGCAACGCCCCTTCATCGAGCTATTCAAACATGTTCAAAATCATGCCGCTTTTTATCAGGCGATGTTCAGCGCCCGCAGTGGCGGTGTGTTCATCACCCAACTACAAGCCCAA
>WGEI01000209.1 GCA_015492875.1 Anaerolineae bacterium
TGTGCGGACGCGGGCGAACGGGTGGCAATCAGCCCTAAAATAACGATGAGCGCCAAGCCAAATAACAAGACAATACGCCCGTGCGGTGTTTGGTAAAGGGCAGCAGCCAGGGCACGATAACGTGCGCGCCAACCCGCAACGGCCAAGCCAACCCGCAACCAACGCCACAGCGCTAGCAGCACCCCGCCCCAAAAGGCACTGAGCAGCAATATATATAATCCCGCTTGTGGCCAGTAAAGAGCGGCGGTGCTTTCGTCACCTGAGGGCGCTAAAAAGCGGAACATGACCATCAAGCCATCGACAATTTGGGCAGGTGCGGCGACGATACGCGCCAGCAAGCGCTCTGCACGGGTAGGCGCGGCGGCAGGTTGTTGTGCGGGGGAGGCAGGCGCTGCCGTTGGTGCAGGCGCGGGCGTTTGTTCGGGCGAAGCCTCTGAAGGCAGGAGGCCGCTCTCTGGCTTGAGGTAGGCATACTGTGCCATAATTTCGGGGGCAACGGTGGGCGTACGGCTCAGGAAGGCGCGTAGGTCAACAAAATCGCGCTCCACTTGAAACAGCAGCCACGGCGCAAGCAACAAGGCCGACCCCATCGCCCCAACGAATAGGCCGCGCCATGCCAAACGCGGGCGGCGGATGATATAACCCAGCACCAGTGCGGGATAGAGCAGTACGGCGGTGAAGTGCGTCATAAAGGCGGCGGTAATGAGCAGGCAAGTGAGCGCCAAAGCGCGCCCATCGCCATCGTCTAGCCAGCGCAGCAGCCAATAGGCAATCATGGCGAAAAAGGACGGGAGCAAGAGTTGTGCCCAAGCGGTGTAAGCGGCGGAGATGGCAAACTCGCTAAAGGTGAAGAGCGCTACCGCCAATAACCCTGCGCGCGGGTGAATATAGCGCACGCCTAACCGATAAACATGCCACGTACCTAAGGCGTTAAACACGAGTAAGGTGCTGAGGAAAATCCAATACACATTGCGGGTGAAGAGCATAGCGGGCATGTGCAACCACACCAGAAAGGGCAAGTTATAGGCCGCCACGCTAGAAAGTGTCCCATAGGCGGGAAAAACGCCCTCATTGAAGAAGGCCATACCCCGCGCCACTACGGGCACATAATCAATTTCCCAAACCATCAGCTGGGAAGCGTAGAGCTTTAGGGGGATGCTGAGGATGAACAAAATTGCGGCGGCAAAGCCATAGCGACGGCTAACGGGCATGGGCATTCCTGATGGGCTATCTATGTGAACAAACAGGCGGCAAAAGGCTGCCGCCCGTCATTATAACCGTGAAAACATCTGTTGGGTATTTGTAGCTATTCGCCCGCTTCGGCTGTCGCCTCTGGGATGACGATGTTGAACTTTACGCTATCGAGGATTTCTTGCAATTCTGCCTGTGCCGCCCCATCCATGGCGGTAATCGGCCATGTGTAGGTATAAAAGACGAAGTTCAAGCCATCAACATTCAGCCCAGCGAACCAACCGCGCGTATCTTCCAGACCAGAGGGGCAATCTACCGCTTGAAAATACGTGCCAGCGGCGGGCAAGCCCCCAACGGAGAACTCACGGCGCAGGTCTGTGCCAACATTGCACCCCCACTCCACAATAGGGCCACGCAAGAGGCGCAAGCCATCGCGGAACAGGTCGATTTGACCTTCAAAGGGCGAGGTAAAATTGGGAAAGCCCCACAGCAAGATGATGAACCCCTGCCCGCCCGTGACAGGGCCAGTATAGAAGGCGAAGGGCGTGCTGCGGAAGGTATCGATGTCATAGTGCGTGAAGGCATCGTAGCCCACCTGCCACCCCTCTGGCAGGTCAATGGTGATAGGTGGGATGACCTCTTCGCCGAGTAGCGGCTCTACGGTGATGGGGATAACCACCACGTCGGAGGTGGGCGTCGGCGCAGGGGTATCGGTAGCGATGATAATCTCCTGCAAAGTTGGCACAGGGGAAGGCGTCGGCACAAGGGTGGGCGTCAAGGTGGGCGGCGCGGGCGTCTCTGTCGCCACTGGGTTGCCAGAGCAGGCCGCAGCAACAATGAGCAAGCCCGATAGCCACAAGATTAATTTCAAACGGTCAGGCATATGAACTACCTCGCTTCGGTCATGATGATGCCGCCGCGCTCATTCCCATTCAATCGTGCTCGGCGGCTTGCTGGTAATATCATACACCACACGGTTCACCCCGTGCACCTCGTTCACAATGCGATTGGCCACCCGCCCCAACAAATCATAATCGAGGCGCGCCCAATCGGCGGTCATGAAATCATCAGTGGTGACGGCGCGCAAGGCAATCACTTCTTCATAGGTACGGTTATCCCCCATCACGCCGACACTTTTCACCGGTAACAGCACCGCAAATGATTGCGCGGTAGCGGCGGGGCGGCCATCCTGCGGGTAAAGCAAGCCAGCGCGCGCTAGCTCATCGCGGAAGATGGCATCGGCGGCGCGGAGTGTCTCCAGCCGCTCCCAAGTAATATCGCCCAAACAGCGAATGGCGAGGCCGGGGCCAGGGAATGGCTGCCGCCAGACGATATGGCGCGGCAGTCCCAGCGCTTCCCCTACCCGCCGCACTTCGTCCTTGAACAAGTCGCGCAGTGGCTCTATCAGGTCAAAGTGCAGGTCATCGGGCAGGCCGCCAACGTTATGGTGCGTCTTGATGGTTTTGGCGGTTCGGTGGCCGCGCGCGCTTTCGATAACGTCGGGGTAAATTGTGCCTTGCGCCAAAAAGCGTATATCGGAGCGTTGGCGCGCTTCTTTGGCGAATATATCAATGAACAGACCGCCGATGATTTTGCGTTTGGTCTCTGGCTCGGTATGGCCTTGTAGCGCATCTAAAAACTGCTCGGTGGCGTTGATGGCGACGAGGTTCATGCCGCGCTCTTGCCCAAAAATGCGCACCACTTCTTCCGCTTCGCCTTGCCGTAACATGCCGGTATTGACGAACACGCATACCAGTTGCTCGCCAATAGCACGGTGAATGAGCGTGCCCGCCACCGCAGAGTCTACGCCACCACTGAGCGCCAGCAACACTTTCTCGCCACCCACCTGTTCCCGAATGCGGGCGATGGCATCATCGATGAAAGCGGACGGCGTCCATGTGGGCTGGCAATTGCAGATGTTAAACAAGAAATTGGCGAAAATTTTCGCGCCTTGTGGCGTATGGGTGACTTCTGGGTGAAATTGGACGGCGTAGATATGGCGGGAAGGATTGGCGATGGCGGCAAAAGGGGCGTTCGGGGTTTGGGCGATGGGGAGGAAATTGGAGGGCGGGGCTTCGATGCGGTCTCCATGAGACATCCAGACGCGCAA
>WGEI01000210.1 GCA_015492875.1 Anaerolineae bacterium
AAGAAGTCCATTTATAGCCTGTGGGGGTATGGGCGGGGATAAGTTCAACCCGAATGGCAATGGGCGCGCCATTGCGGGAAAACTGGTTGACTAATTCTTCATTGCCCAAAACGCGGAGCATACTTTGCTGGCTTTCGGGGAACTCACCAACAGCAGTAACCCAACCCAACATCACGCCGAATTCCTCTGGATTAATGAACGATGGGGAAATTTGGACGAGGTCGCCCAAGTTCACTTTTTTACCTTCGGTTGCGGGGAGGTAGAAAATCGCTTCGAGGTCGGGGACATTTGCACCAACAGACTCGATAATCAGCAAGGTGCTGTCGCCCGTGACAAAATCGCCAGCGGAGGCGCGAATTTCTAGAATGCGGCCATTAATGGGGCTGAAAACAGGCTGACTTTGGTCATCATCCTCATTCAAGATACGCGCGATGACCTGCCCGCTTTCGATAACATCTCCCACGTTGATATAAACGTCGATGAGCCGCCCTTCCGTACCGGCGACAACTTTATCGATGCCTCCGCGAATGAGAATACCCTCCCCCGCAGTCGTAGTGGGAATGATACCGACAAAGCTCCAAATGATGATAGCCACTAATAAGATGAAAAAAGCCAACAAAGCCAGCCATGCGCGTAATGAAGTCACTGGCATAAGTTGATCAAGTTGTTCGGGTGAAGAGAGGCGCTCTAAGGCAATGCGGCGAAAAAGTCTATTTTGCATAGGTAGCCAACCCCACTTTATCAGTAAACCCCGCCCCAGATGGGATGTTATCCATTGTAGCATTGAGGCGAATATTCATGCAAATAAAGAAAAAGCTCGGTAATGTACCGAAATCGGTTGAAATTCAAATAAGGCATCTGATTAAGAATAGGCGCTACAGTTGCCAGTAAACGGGTGAGCGAACGGGGTCAAGGGGTTGTGCTACAGTTTTCATCCAGCCCTTGCAGGACATGGGGCAACGCCCTATAAAGCCAACTTACACCAGTTATGGGGGTTACCACCCCCAAACCCCCGTTTCAAGGATTGTCATCCTTGAAAATCCTGTTAGGGAGGATTATCAAGCATGGCACTAGGTCGAACTATCGCGGCAATTCCATCTATTGCGCTAAATAGCTGGGGAAACATTTGTGAATGCCTCTCGCATAACGAACTGCCCCAAAACCCCCTGTTTCAGGACTAGTCGGGTTTTCACATCTTTTTCTATTTCAACCGAAAACGATACACTACTTAAAGAAAAAGCTCGGACATGAAGCCGAGCCTTTGAGATTTTAGTTAATTGCCCTTAGGCGGTGGCGGGCCACCACCAGCAATTTCATCCAGTTCATCCTCTGAAAGGTCTTTGTCCTCAGGGCCGATGAAAAACAGCGTTTTAAAACTCATTATCGCCCCCCTAGAAACTAGTTGCCTTTTGGAGGAGGCGGACCGCCACCAGCAACGTGGTCTAAATCATCATCCGATAATTCATCATCATTGGGGCCATATAGGTGGAACATCCAAGCTGACATAAACACACTCCTTTGTTATTCGGCTATTTCCAGTATAGCACAATTCATCATTCTGCAATCATTAATCTGAAGAGCCTTCGCAAAGTGGCTCAATGAAGTATTGGGCACGCTGTTCGCAGGTTAATTCTGGAACTGTGCGGTTGCCATCATTGAGCCAAGCGAGAATTTCTTGCGGCGTTTTCAATGACCAAACGCGCACTGTGCCATCGACACCACCAGAGAACAGTGTCCTGCCATCAGGAGAGAACTCGATTGTGGTGACGCCTCCCTGATGACCACTGAGCAATTGGATTTCGGCACTACGGGCAACATCCCAAACGCGGATTGTGCCATCAAGCGAGGCAGAAGCAATTAAAGATCCATCGGGGCTGAACTCGGCATCGAAAACATCGCGGTTGTGCCCATCTAGACGACTCATCAAAGTAAATGTATTGGTATCCCAAATACGAATACTGCGGTCTTCAGATGAGGTGAGTAAACGAGCGCCATCTGCACTAAAAACAACATGATAAACAACGCCGTTGTGCGCTAACTCATAACGTTGTTCTTGGGTAGCAATATCCCAAATACGAGCGAGATTATTAGTCTCGCCCGCTGCAAGTAGTGTATTGTCGGGGTTGACAGATAATGAACGAATACGACTTTCTGCCCCTTCAAACACATTGACCTGAGCGCCATCTGCAACATTCCACTGAATGATTTGAGCGTCGTCTCCGCCACTAAAAGCGAATTGGCCATCGGGGCTAAATGTAACAGCGTAGACGCCGCCGCTATGGCCTGCTAGCTCAGTCGCTTCTTCAGTGGCGAAGTTCCACAAGACAAGGTTGGCAGCGGATTCATCAACAGCATCGCCACCGATAAGCAAATACTGAGCATCGGGACTCAGCGCAGCGGCATAGACAGCGCTGAAAGTAACGGGCAAAGATTGCATATCACCAGTAGAGACATCAATGATTTTGACTGTACCATCATGAGACGTGGAGACTAGTTGGTTATCAGCTAAGGTGAGTACAGTGGTAATACGCGCAGCATGCGGCTTGACACGCATCTCTTCTGCTCCATTTTCAATATCCCAATAACGCAAAGTTGTATCACCACCTAATGAGAGGAAATGCAGATCGTCGGGTGTAAATTTTGCATCAAAAACGGCGGAATCATGCCCTAAATACGAGCGGACGGCTTCGCCAGTTTTCACGTCCCATAAACGAATCACGCTATCATATGAAGCCGAAAGCGCTAGTTTACCATTAGGGCTAACGTCGACTGACCATATACGGTTTGTATGGCCGACGAAGCGATGAATGAGCTGGCAATCCTCCAAATCCCATAAACGCATCGAGAAGTCTTCATAGCCAACTAGCGCTTGTTGCCCATCTGGCGTGAAAACAACATCCCACGCGGCGTTATATTCATCGGAATCGGGATTGGGATGGCAACGGTTGAGCATTTCCCCGTTGTTCAAATCCCACAAAATGATGGAGCCATCTTCACTACTAGAGAGTAAACGTTCTGCATCAGCATCAAAATCTAGCCCCCAAATAGCATCAGTATGACCTTCTAGGCGGCGCACCGCGCCCGAAGTTAGGTCTACAACCTTCAAAACGCCTTCTTGTGCGCCAGCAGCAACAAAACGTCCATCATCGGAGACACCTAAGCTCCACAAGTCGACGTAAGATTGCTCTGGGCTGAGGTCGCCTTCTTCAATAAAGGTTATGCGATCCTGCTCTTCACCAGTGGCAAGGTCATAAACCCCCAGCGTGCCATCACTTAAAGCGACAACGAAACGCTCGGCATCTGGTAAAAAGCCAACGCCCCAGACCATAGCACCGCCCATATCGTAGGTTGTCAAAGCTTGCTGGTTTTGCAAATCAATTAAAGCGATGTTGCCATCAACATCGGGCACAAGAGCATGAGCACCATCTGGGCTAATAGCCAAACGGGCGCCATAATCAGCATAACCTGAAAGCATAAAGCGTTGGCCAGGGACAAAAGCGGCCTGTGCGAGGACACTTTGGGCTAGCGCAGGCGGTTGGTCAATTTTATTCGCTTCTAAGGCGATGGCAATGGCTAAAGGAATGTTATTATCGCGGAAGAGCAAACGTTGAGCATTAGAGGCAAGCGCCAGACTTTTAGCTTGTTGGGCATTGTATTGGGCGGTTGCTTGAGCAGCGACGGCTTCTTGGCGGCGATTTTCGGCAGTAACGGCTTGCCAGAGAGCGAACACCGCCAAAGCAGCAACAATCACCACATATACAATCGTCAATGTAATGACGCGGCGACGGGCGATTGCAGCTTTGCGGCTGGCGTTAATGTATTCAAGATGCAGGTCGGTGGGGTTGGGTTGTTTGCCAGCGCTATTGGCAAGCCATGCTTCGGCTTCTCGGAGGTCATTACCACGAAGTAAAAAGCTGCTGTCGCGGTCTTTATTATCCCATTCCACTGCACGAACCAAAAGGCGGGTATGCGCTTGAAGATGCTCTAAATCGGTATCTAGGGCTTCTACTAAAGCGCGAAATGATTGTTGAAAAGCCACTTCGTCATCATCGGTGAAGTACACCCAATTATGAGAAGATAC
>WGEI01000211.1 GCA_015492875.1 Anaerolineae bacterium
CTCCACATACCAGTAGCGCCCGATGCCTCCGCCAGAAGATGTAATCGCCCAAATCTCGCCCGTTTCTTCGCGCTGGTACATCACGCCGCGCTCAAAAATTTGTACGCGCCCAACAAACCCGAATGCCTCCTGAATGGGGCAGCCCAAACGGCGGCTGACTTCTAAGTTGCCGGCCCATGTGAGTAGATATGGCTCGCCAATGGCGACATCGCACTGAACGGCGTTGGCCGTCGCTTGTAGGGCGAGGGCGGCGTCGGGCGTTAAAAAGGCGCTGAAATCTGGTGGCGCAACTTCGCCAATAAAGACGCCAATATATGGCGTTGGCGAGGGGATGGGCGTCGGCGGGGCGGTGGTTGGCGTTGGCTGCATGGCGAAGCGCGTCGCCTGCATTTGCTCGGCATTGGGCGTTGGCGAAATATATACCGTCGCCAGCTGCTTGATTTGCGGCACGTTGAGCGGGTCGGGCGTTGGTGTTTGCTCCGCGCTACATGCCGCCAAAAATAGCATGGCGATGAAAACCAACCAGCCGCGATATTTCAACATCCTCATCCCTCGTCATCGTACCGTAATAGTGCCCAGCGGTATCACATCATCTTCAATACGTTCGCCATCTTCTGTGATGATAACGGGGCGGTCGCCATTTCCGCAATCCCCCGGCGGTCGTGTTTCACAGGTATATAACCCGACGCGCAGGCCATATTCCCCTGCTGGCAGGTCGGGCGGTAGGGTGATTCTATAACGGTCAAAGATATAGCCATCGGGCGTCCACCACTCTTTTACTGCCATTCCTGCTGGGTGCAACTTGTCCTGCTGTGCAACTGGTGGCCCCCAGTCAAAAATGTGCGCAAAACTATGGTAGTTAATGTCATAGCGCTGGGTGGGATACCAGTAAACGGTGAGTTCAACTGTATCGCCGGGGCGGAAGGTGCGCCCATTTATATCATAGCCAATCATCTCAGCGAATTCCCCCACATAGAAGCGCACCTTATGCTGGGCTGGCGATTCTCCTATTGGGGTTTCTAGCCATGAAATACCCGGACGTAGTAAGACCACTGCGCCAATGATGGCGATGACGCCTCCTGCAAGCACACTCACATACTGTGATTTGGCCAATGGCGCAATTGCAGGCGCTGCCTCTGCTTTTCGCCGCCGCAATACATATGCCACAATCGCCAGTGTGAGCGCCGCGCCAATGCTGATAAGCGCGCCAATGTCACGCGGTGGCGTAGAGCCGAGATAAACGCGCACGGTGTGCTCTCCCGCTTCTACTGGGAAACTAATAAACCCGTGTACAGGTGATGGAGTGATGGGCACAGTTTCGCCGTCAACTTCCGCTGTCCAGCCCGGCCAATAGAGCGTCAAGACTTCCATCGTAAAGGCCTCGTCGGCCTCTACGCGCCATGTGTTATATTGTATTCCACTATCTACTAGTGTGATTGTGACGCCTTCTGGCAAAAAGGTGCGGTGGGCGCGGTCTACAGGATAGCCATCGGCATAATCTTCTAGCAGTGATGGTGTCGGGTCGGCTAGCGTGGCGACGGCGGTTGGTAAATACTCATTGGTGAAGGTCGTACCCAGTTGCCGTCCAGCCAGCTCTTCCTGATGGTACGCGGCTATGGATGCGTCAACCTCTGTATTGCGCCACTCTGGTACATAAAGCAATGGGAACGCCAGCATAATCACCAAGCTCAACAGCCCCGCGCTGACGGGCACAAGTGCTTTTGTCGGCAGTTTTGTGAGCCATAGTGCGTTCATGCCCGCTAGGATGGCCAATGCCAGCCCCAACGGCCCCAGCAAGCGCCATGGGAATTGCAAATAGGCGATGATATTCACACTATCCCAAATCGGTTGCGATGATGGCGTCATCATATAGATGAGCAGGCCAGCTAATAGCGCCATGCCCAGCCCTTGCCAGAGCAAGCGCGCATATTCTGCGGTGCGTATTTTGAACCATAGCCCCGCTGTGCCTATAAAACCGAGTAGTGCTAGTGCCCACTGCCCGACGCCTATCTCTAGCTCGTTATACAGCCCATTGATTGCGCCGCCATCGTGCAAGGGGGGCATACCCAAAAGCTTATTGAGCGAGACGAAGAAGTTGCGATAATCCAATAGTGCGACGGCGGTTAAATTCGGCAAAGAGACGGCATCACTTTCCAACACAACGGGCAGCCAGAAAAATGCCGTTAGCGCGACGCCCATCACTAACGCGCCAAATGCCAGCCCATACTGCCATGTGTGCTCACATCCTCGCCGCAGGACATAGAGACCTTCCCAAAACAGCCAGAAAGCGATAAATCCCGTAACTACTAGTGCCATCAGGTTATGCGTCAGGATAATCGCAGCATGGGCTAGGGCGGCAAGTGCCCAATCACGCCAATGACCGGTTTTCAGCAAACGGCCATAGCGCCAGAGGATGACGGGCGACCACGCCAGCGCCAGCAGTTCCGGATACGTGCCACGGGCATAAGGTTCGGTGTATAACAGATAAGGGCTGTAGATATAAACGACGCCCGCAATAATGCCGCCTAACTTTCCAACGTGCTCACGCATGAAGAGGTACATGCCGCCACTGCCCAGCATGAAGCTGAAGACAATGAGCAGGCGTAAGGCGTTTAGGGCATCTACACTAAAGAGGCGCATCGCTAGGCTACCCAGATAATAGGTCATGCCCGCATAGTAATGCCATAATGGAGAGCCATAACCATAATAAAGCCCATCTGCCCAGCGTGGGAATAATAGCCCCTGTGACCAAGCGCGGCTCATCTCTCCTGTGCGGTAGGTGTGGTAAAGCACATCCGCGCCATTGGGCAACCCCTCATTAAGGAGCAGGGGGAGCAGGGTGAACGCGCATAATGCCCATGTCATCAGCAGCCCGCCATCTATACGAGCGAGAATGCGCTTTAATAATGAAATGCCAGATGCTGATGATTGGGTCATAGTTGCAATAGTGCCCCTGCATTTGGTATCAATGCGCGCTCAGTTTACCTTTCCGCATAGTGGTCATCAAGGCCAAACTTGACTAGGTGTGTTCAATAATGCCCTTTATCATCGATACCGCATCCGCTAGCGATAGAGCTTTCCCTTTTTGCACTGCCGCTTCAGCACCGGCGTCGGCTTGCTTGTGGGCGAGTTCCCAATACATATCCCAGCCTCTGGGGCGGCTTTGCTCATTAAACACGCCTTCAAGTTTGGCAAGTATAGTTAGCGCAGTAACCGTCTCATTGAGGTTGAGCCGCACTATCGCCAGTTTATATAGGCATAACTGTATGTTGGGCAAGTTTTGCGTATCTTCGGCAATGCCTAAGCCTTGAGCATAGTGACCCTGCGCGGCAATGTAGTCTCGTTCTTGCAGTGCCAAGTCGCCCAATATCAGATGAGCCTTCAAGGTTGAATATGGAATATCGTGCCGTGTGGCTAAAGCCAGTAGCTGCTCTGCATAGTGACGGCAGGCTGCATAATGTTGCGTATGAAGCTCAATATCGCACATTGATCCTAAGCAATAGGCTTGCGCCATATAGGCGTTTAGTTCCTGCGCAATGCTGAGCGATTCTTGCAGATAGCCCCGTGCTTTCTCATAATCTTGCATATCTAGATAAATCATGCCAAGATTGTTTAGGGTATAGACGAGGCCTTGACGGTCGTTATACTTACGACGAATAGCAAGCCCTTCTTCATGTAAGGCGATGGCGCGCTGGTAATCGCCCAGCATGTCGTAAGTGATAGCGAGGTTGTTAATGGCTTTGCTGAACTCTACGGGTGTGCCCGCTTCTTTCAGTAAGTTATAGCTCTCGATACGGTAGGGCAAAGAACCTTCACCATCTCCTATCACCTGTGCGAGGTTGCCCAAATTCATCACCGCAAAGCCCAGCGTTTTCGGGTCGCCAATTGCCCGCGCCAGCTTCAAACTTTTATCAAAGTATGCTTTTGCCGGTTCTACCTGTTCATAGCGCAGGTAAATATCGCCCATCTCCCCATAGGCGCTACATAGCCATTGTTGCTCTTGTAGTTGCTCGAAAAGCGTTATCGCTTCCTGTTCGTGCTTGATAGCTAGTTCAAAATTCCCCATACGGCGGAAGATGCTCCCCAAACGGTGCATGATGATACCCCTGTGTAGCATGGGGTTCTCATGAAACTCGTAAGCGCGAATTTGTAAGAGGCGCTGGAAGAGTTGCCTTGCTAACGATAAAACACCACTTCTGGCAACTTGTTCTGCGGCAATGAAGGTGTAATAGGCTTCCTTTTGCCGGTCGCCTGCCTCTGCCCAGTATTGCGCCAGCATAAATGCCCATGGCTCTAAATTATCGCCGTGCACCTGCTCAATGGTTTCTGTCACTTGGCGGTAGAGGCGGGATTTTTCTTCTGCGGGTATGCGCTCTAAGACGGCTTCCCGCAGTTTATCGTGTGCAAAGGACCATGTGTTCTCCCGTGCAGATAAGACAGCGGCATTGGAGCAGACCATCAGCATATAATCCAAAATGGCTTGCGGTGGGGCTGATGCATCATGTAATAAAGCGGTGGCCGCCGCTTGCCGCGCTGCTTCATTTTGAGCAATCAACGCTCGCATAATATCAGGGTCAATCTGCCGCCCAGCAATGGCGGCTAATTTGAGGAATAATGCCAGTTGTTCTGGTACGCGGTTCAGCCGCGATTCAACAATTTCCTTGACGCCACCGGCGGTGATATGCGCTGGTAATGTGGCCAAACCAATATGAGAGAGACTGCCCGCGCTTTCTGCCAGTGCCCGCACCACTTCAACAATGAAAAAGACGTTCCCCTCAGTTTCTCGATAGAGTAAATCAACAACTTGCGGCTGGCTACCTGCCTCACCAAGCATCGCAGCGCTCAACGCAGTGATATGCGATTTACTCAAACGCTCTAGTGTTATTAACTCCATATCGGGGAGCTTTTGGGGGAGGTTCGGCGTTTCGTCGTTGCGATAAGTACCAATAATGAGTAACGGCAAATTATGGACGAGCGGCAAAATTGCTTTTAATGCTTCAAGGCTTTCGTGTGTCCATTGTAAATCTTCTAAAATGAGGACGGTTGGCTGTTGAATTTTCTTGAAAACCGTGACAATCGTATTGATGAGGCGCTGTTGGTCATCACTGCCGCTGAGCTTTGTTACAGGGGGAATATTCCGCTGTAACAGGCTCTCTATATCGGGGATGAGTTCGTATAAAACACCCGCTTCTTCGTCTGTCAGCGGAATATGCAGTGCCAGCCTGCGCAATGGTGCGCGCCACAATTGGTAAAACAACCCGCCCCCATCGACAGCTTGCCCCCGCAGCACCAATGCCCCATTAACCAGCGTGTGAATGCGCAATTCTTCAACTAATCGCGATTTGCCGATACCGCTCTCGCCGCCAATTAAGATAGCTTTCCCCTGCCCATTTTGCGCCGCTGCGAAAGCCTCTTTTAACCGATTCAACTCTTGCACGCGCCCCACAAATGCCGATGCCCGTAGAAACCCCTCGCGCATGTCTTCGGTTTCTGTGGGCGATGGTTGGCCAATGAGCGCGCTGAAATCGGCTATCACATCTTCCGCTGTCGCATAGCGGTCTTGTGGCTTTCGGGCCAATAGCCGCCCAATAACCGCCCGCAAAGAGCCTTTGCTATTGCTGATTGGCAATCCCTCTGGCAGGGCATCTAAATGTGGCTGCCCCATTAAAACTTTATTGATCATTTCTCGATAACTCGCTTCGTTTTCAACAAAGGGATGCTGCCCCGTGAAGACTTCATAAGCGATGATGCCAAAGGTGAAAAGGTCTGTTGAGGGCGATAACTTTTGAGAGAGCAAAACTTCAGGCGCGATATAGCGCATTGTGCCAACGAGTTCTGGATGCCGCGTTGTTGGTGTAGCCAGCCCAAAGTCTAGGAGATGGACGATATTATCCCGCGTCACCAGAATGTTAGAAGGCTTCAGGTCTCGATGAACGATACGGTGGCGGTGAAGATACGCCAGCGCCTGCAAAATTTGGATGAGTAGCTCTATTTTGCCGCGAATATCAATATTCAGTGTAGCCTTGAGAAAATTCTCCGCATTTTCTACCAACTCCATCGTGAAAAACGGGCGCCCCTGCTCATCGAAGCCATAATCCTGTACCCGAATGATGTAGGGGTGATATAGAGAGGCCAATACCTGAAACTCCTGCGCTAGTGCTACTTGGTCAGACAGGGTATCGTCTTCAGTATCTGGTGCATTTTGTGCAGGAACTTGACTGATGCGTTTAAGCGCGACGGTCTGGCCTGTTAATCGGTCAAAGGCGCGATAAACAACCCCCATGCCGCCTTTACCCAACGCTGCTTCCAGAACATACCGATTGCGTATAATATGTGCTTGTGCTTCCATTTTACGCATATCCCATATCTTTCAATTAAACCTAATTGTACTATTCACTTGTTTGTAATACGAATACACCCTGCAATGAATGTTTGTTCCCCGTCAATGCCATATACTCGGTAATGTACCGAAATCAGTTGAAATTCAAATAAGACGTCTGATTTAAGAATGCGAGCTATGGTTGCTAGTAAACTGGTGAGCGAAAGGGGCAAGGGGGGCTGAAGTTTTCAGTTTAGCCCTTACGGGGCATGGAATAGTGCCTTATAAAACGAACTTCCGCCAATAATATGGGGACTAGCCACCCCCAAGCCCGCTGCTTCAGGGCTAATGTCAAAGCCGATTAGCCTCAAAATCCTGTTAGCGAGGATTATCAAGCTTGGTGCTAGGATGGACTACCGCAACAATCCATCTCTAGCGCCGAACAAACAGGGGGAAATCTTTTGCGAATGCCTCTCGCGCAGCGAGGGTATTCGCCCAAAAAAGTTTTTGTCCACTTTTTACGAAAAAGTGGCAGGATGCGGACAGCGTCCCGCGTAACAGTGTTATGGGATCGGATTCCCCTCCCCCCTGTTTTAGGCCTAGTTGGGTTTTCACATCTTTTTCTATTTCAGCTGAAAATGATACACTACCTATACTCCCCCGTATTACAGGCTAAATTCCATATGCGGTATAATAAAAACGATATAGTTTTTCTTTTTATTCAAGGGAGTGTTACAAATGTTCTTTCGTCGCGAACGGAATGGGAAAAAGCCTCCACGAGAACGCACCTATAACATCGCCGTAGACCGCGACACTTGTGGTATTTGTGGGGCTTGTGTGCCAGTTTGTCCCCCAGATGTTATCACCTTGCATGATAATGTGCTGGAAGTGGATAACAGCGGCTGCACTGAGTGCATGAAATGCGTCAAGGTATGCCCCGTCTCCGCCTTAACTGCCGTCCCCTATGAGGAGACAAGCGCATGAAAATCAAACAGGAGTATGATGTTATCGTTGTCGGTGGTGGGCCGGGCGGTGCTGTCGCAGCACAAACAGCAGCGCGCGAAGGACTGGATGTACTCCTGATTGACAAACGGCAAGAAATAGGCGCACCAGTACAGTGTGGCGAAGCCATCGGTTACGAACTTATCAGCCAATGGATTGATATTGATAATCCCCAATGGGCGGCGGCCTATATTGACGCTTTTCGTATTGTTGGCCCAACTGGGGAATCTGTGCGTGTGCCACCCACATCTCCAACCATGATTGTTGAACGTAAATTATTTGACCGCGAATTGGTTCACCAAGCGGTGCGGGCTGGTGCGCAAGTTATTGCCAAAACGCGCGCCACTGATGTGATTATTGATGATGGCTATGTTTGTGGCGTGAAAATGGTTTGCATGGGGCAAGAATATGAAGCACGGGCAAAAATTGTCATCGGCGCAGATGGTGTCGAGTCTCGCATTGGCCATTGGGCGGGGCTGAAGACAACACCACGCATGAGCGAATACTACTCCGGCGCCCAGTATTTGCTGGCGGGCATTGAACTCGATGACC
>WGEI01000212.1 GCA_015492875.1 Anaerolineae bacterium
ATTTGAAAAAGGCGGCTAGCATTTGGCAAGAGCATGACAACTTAATTGAGCTGGCCAATATATTCAATTCTTGGGGCGAACTAGAATTTCGTCGCGGGAATCGAGACCAAGCCAAAGCCCATTGGCGTCAAGCAAAAACTATCTTGCACACACCCCAAACACCCAAACAACACGAACTTTTATCCCTAATTGAGGAAAATCTGGCACGGATATAAAAACAAAAGGCCTGTGGGCAGGCCTCTTGTTCAGCCAAGATGACTATAGACTAATTCTCATCAGGTGGGAAGACCGGAGGAATGAATTGACCAGGCATAGTTCGCTCCTTTGAGGCTGTGAATTTCGACACTCACAGCATCTCAAAACGCCGCCCGGTCACCGTCCAATTTCGGTCATAAAACGGACACAAAACGGACAACTTCACGAAACCGCCAACGACAGGGCGGTTTTTGCTATAGGGCATAGCACACGTCAGGCAAACGGTGTGTTGGCTAACTTGGAAAGCGGGCACTTTGGATTTATAGTTAAATAGAGATAGGCGCAATGAACCCCAATGCGCTTCACTGAAGAGGGGACACCATGATAACAAAACGGCTAATGATTATCTTGCTCGTTTGCTTGGGTGTTATGCCGCTCTATGCCCAAGCCGAACCGGATTATGCTATTCGCCCCTTAACGCCAGCCTATTCAAATGATGGCACAGCGCTGACCATCACGATTGAAGTGCGCAATAATGGTGGAGATGCAACGGTAAATGCCACCATCAACGTGATTAAAGCTGATAGCGGGCGCATCATCGCCGAAGACACCATTCCCCCACTCGCTAGTGGGGCCACTGCTACCGCAAGTTTCACCTTCAGAATAGGCAATGACCCATTCATCCCCGGTAGCGTTCAACAAATACGGGTCGAAGTTGGCATTGATGAAGTAGAGCCACTGAGTGGACCTAATATCCAAAATAACACCACCGTGTTCCCCATCACTGTTCCCCTGGTGGATACAAGCGCGCCACAAAATCCGCAGAATGTCTTGCCACCCATAGAAAACCCGACCGGCGCTGGCGAGGGTGATAGAGACGGCATCATCACCATTCCGATTATTGACCTCACAATCGATGTGAATAACCCCATTCAGGTGCTGGTCTCTGCTGGTTTAGCGATTATCACCGCTGTGGCGAGCGTTTTAGTGCTGTGGTTGGTGAGCATCATCCTTCGCTTATTCATTAGCCGCCCGCCAAGTTTCGGCAACGTTTTACCGCCTTATGCCGCCATGCCCCCGTTAGACCCGAACACCATCGCCGGACGACGGCAACAGTGGCAGTATTATGCTCAAAATAGCTCCATCTTAATTCCCTGCGATGTGCCGGGCAGCGTGCAAGCGATTAAAGTGCTACAAGATATTGAGGGCAACCCGCTGGAGAATTGGCGCGTTATGGCCATACGCTTGAGTCATTATGATGGTTACGGACGAATAAAGCGCACCGAGTCGTTAGCCCCTAAGCGGACGATACGGCGCTTAAACCGCGCCCTACAGAAACGGCAACACCGCAGCACACAGGAGATGAGTAAAAAGTTGCGTCCCGTCGCGCGGGCATTGGTGAAACAGCTGCGCAAGCATGAAGACAAACGCACTATGATTTTGCCGATTGCGTTGGATATACACTTTCAGGGCAAGCATGGGGAGGTGCGCATCGCCTTTGAGCTGTATCGCTGTGAAAACGGGAGTTGGTATCGGATAGATGAATGGGAGCCAGAAATTCCCGTCATCGAGCACACAATACACGAGATTTATACCTACACCGTACACGGCAAATTAGGTGGAGAGCGGCCCAAAACATACCTCAAGCGGCTGGAAGAGGATATACTCTGGCTACTTATGGAGATGTCGCAGGTGCATACCGCCAGCGCCCAGCCACAGCCAGAAACGGTCACCGGAGATACGGTTACCGGCATGAAAGCGGTCAATCCCGATAGCGATATACCCACCACCCAACCGCCAGCAACGCCCTAACGGTGCGGCATAGCCAGCGCTGGCACTTGCGAAAAAGGGGGCGTGCGGGTTACATTCGCAGTAATAAATCGTCGCACAAAGGATATTGAGATGACAACTGACCCGCTTTTGCAATGGCGAGAGATGTTCCCTATTCTGTCACAAACTACTTATCTGGTCAGCCATTCACTGGGGGCTATGCCGCGCACGGTTTACGATAGCCTGCGCGCTTATGCCGATACATGGGCGAGACGTGGCGTCATGGCTTGGAGCGAAGGCTGGTTCGAGATGAATGGCGAGATAGGCAATCTCATCGGCTCGGTGATGGGTGCGCCTGATGGCTCGGTGGTCGTACACCAAAACGCGAGTTTGGCCATTGCCATTCTGATGAGCGCGCTGGACTTCAGCGACACCCGCCGCAATAAGGTCATCATCACCGATATGATTTTCCCCTCCGATTATTACGCCCTGCAGGGGGCGTTGCCGCCTCATATGGATATTCACATTGTGAAAAGCCGTGATGGTATCACAGTTGATACACAAGAAATCATCGATGCTATCGATGAACGGACGCGCCTCGTCTGGCTTAATCATGTGCTATTCCGCAGCGGTTTCGTCATGCCTGCCGCGCCAATCATTGAAAAAGCGCATCAAGTGGGGGCGCAGGTGGGGTTGGATGGCTATCATGCAGTGGGAATTATCCCCGTTGATGTGACAGCGTTAAACGTCGATTTTTATATCGGCGGGGTGCTGAAATGGATGTGCGGGGGGCCGGGCGGGGTATTTATGTATATACGCCCGGACTGGCTGCCGCAAATGCGCCCAAAAATCACTGGCTGGTTTGCCCATCCCCACCCCTTTGATTTTGAGGTGGGGCAAATGGCGTACCGCGACGACATTTACCGCATGATGAATGGCACACCGGGGATAGCATCGCTTTATGCCATTAAACCCGGCGTAGAGGTCATCCGAGAGGTGGGCGTTGCGACCATTCGAGAGAAAAGCAAGCAAATGACCGCGCTCATCATCGCCCTTGCGCAAGCAGAAGGGTATACCATCCGCACGCCTTTAGACCCCGAACAGCGTGGCGGTATGGTCGTGGTTGAACCACCTCATGCTTATGAGGTCAGTGAAGAATTACGCGCCCGTAACTATTTGGTCGATTATCGCCCGAAGGCAGGTATACGCATCGCGCCACATTTCTACAACACGGAAGAAGAAGTGCGGGCAGTGATGGCGCAAATCAAAGAGATATTGGCCAGTGGCGCTTGGCAGAAGCACGCCAGCGGACGGGCATTTGTCACCTAAGCAGAAGGCCGCCCCTTATCGGGGCGGTTGGCGGTGCTATGGGGTCTCTTCACGGGATGGCAACACAAGCGCCAATAAGCCGGCAAGGGCGGTGCTGAAAGCGACAAGCTGGAAAGTTGTCCCCAGCCCGATGCCATCGGAAATGCTGCCAATAATGAAGCTACCCAAAGCGCCCATGCCGAAAATAAAGCCAAGAATTGCACCAGAGGCAAAGCCCTTACTGGCGGGGATAAGCTCTTGTGCCAGCACAACAATGATGCTGTGCGAACCACCTGTTAGGCCGCCTGCAGCGATGGCTAGCACGAAAGCCAGCGCATTATCGAAGAGGGGCAACAGAAAATAGGCGACAGCGCCAGTGACCAAGCTCCACATAATGACGCGGCGGCGGTCGTAACGGTCGGCGAGGTGGCCAAAGTAAACGCCAGAAAGACCCGCCGCTACCCAAAAGAAGCTGGTGATTAAACCGTATTGGGCTGGGTCCCAGCCTTTCTGCTGAAACAGCACAGGAATAAAGGCGACAGAGCCGGGTTGCGCCAAACTGCGCAGGCCAACCAGCAGCCCTAAAATAGCAAACGCGCGCCATGGAATAGCGAGGACTGGGGCGACGGACTTATCTGCATCCAGTTCATCCATGTTATCGCGGTGGGCTTCATGATTGGGGATATAAAGCACCATCCCCAATACGCCGGGAATGGCTGCAAGGGCTAAAGCAAACAAAGGTGCAAAATTCGCGTCTGGTGTTGGGCCGGCGGGATTGGCTAAATCGAGCAGGAAGCCCGCCAAAGCTGGCCCAATCGCCAGCCCCATTTGACCAGCGAGAAAGAATAATGCCATATTGCCAGCAACATGCTCGCGCTCTGCTTCTGCTGCATGGAGCGAGCCAACAGGATGAAACGCCCCGCTCCCCAATCCGCGCAACACCAGCGGAATGAAGAGCAGCCAGTATTCATGTGTAGTGACCGCCAGAAAGATAGCCAGTACGAAGAGCGATACATTCCACGCCACGCCACCCGCCGCCAACCACCGCCCTCCAGAACGGTCGGCACGCCAGCCAAAAAACGGTTGGCTAAGCGCGCCCGCCAATTGCGTTGCACTGATAGCAAAGCCAATTTGCGTATTGGTCATAGGTAAAACGCTGGCGCTGAGAAACGCAAGGATGACGGAGGACATCGACATAAAAACATCGTTGGTGAGATGGCCAAGTCCAATCACCCAAAAAAGCCGCTTACGTGGTACGTGCATGGAGATGCCCCCTTTTGCGCAATCTGTTTCTAAGGGTTTAGCGTGACGGAAAGTGCGCGAACCGTCAATGACCATCGTCTATTTGGTATGGCTTTTCTATCTATCGCCGAGAGAAAATCTGTTCTAAAATGAGAGCTGGCTGGATAATCGCTTATAGCATTATCACCCTGCTTTGCAGTAGACTAGAGGGCGTATGGATATTCAGGCAACATCTAAACGATTAGGAGCAAGCTGTTGATAAGCCTGAAGCATGTTGGTATTCTGGCACACCCCTTACGCCCACAAACGGCCCCAATTGCCGAGCGCATCGCCGAGACATTGAAGCAGCGCAATATAGTGACATGGCAATTCATCACATGGGCAGAAGAAGATGTGCAAACGCCTGTCAGTGAAGCAGATATGGTGATAGCGATAGGCGGCGACGGTGCGATGCTACGTGCGGCGCGGGTATGTGCGCCATTTCGTGTACCAGTGCTGGGCATCAACAGCGGGCAATTGGGGTTCTTAACCGAGATACACGACCTCTCCCAATGGGATAAGGCATTAGAGCGGCTGTTACAAGATGATTGCTGGATTGAAGAGCGCATGATGCTCACC
>WGEI01000213.1 GCA_015492875.1 Anaerolineae bacterium
CTGATAAGCACATGCACCACTTTTCCACCCAGCTCTTGAATCACGGATTTTAACAAATCATGGGTTAACGGACGCGGCGGCGTAACTTGTTGGAGTTCCATGGTGATAGCATCGGCTTCGGATGTACCAATCCAGATAGGCAGGTAGTGTTCGCTATTGATGTCTTTCAAAATCACCACACGATGTGGAGACATTAAACTCACACGGATACTGTCGATTACGACTTCTATCATGGTATACTCTGCCACTCGCTGCTCGCTTGGTCTTGTTATTCTGATTATACACCGTAGTAGAGTTAGGGCAATATATTAAACCTTGTTTTGCCTGAATTGGTGGTGAGAGCAGAGCTGTGTCATGCAAATAAGACGAATCATCGGGCTTTTTCCAAACCGCTTACTCCCTTTGGCTGTGATGTTTATCATGGCGGGGTGTATTGGTAGCGCACCATTGGCACAACCCTCGCAGGGCTATCGCATGGGGCAGCTGTTGCTAGAAGATAGTTTTGAGACTGCGGGCGATTGGCGGCAATATGACGCCGATACTGTTCAGATGCGCATTGACAAAGGGCGTTTTCATATGCGGGTGCAGGGCAGCGCTTATTATTGGACAATCAACCAATTCCCCCATGAAGATGCTATCATTGATGTTGAAGTGCGTGGCTTAAATGTGCCCGATGTGAGTGGCTATGGCGTCATCTGCCGCGCTAATCCTAATAATAACGGCAACGGCTACTATTTTCTCATCAGTGACGATGGCAGCTATTCGATTCGGCGTGGCATTCGCAATGAAGTAACCGCTTTGCGCTCATGGACAACCCATCCAGCTATTTACACTGATGGCCGCCCGAACCAAATGCGCGTAATTTGCTTAGATAACTATCTTGCACTATATGTGAACGATACCTTCATCACAGAAGTGCATGACCAATTCTTCCAACAGGGCGTTGTCGGTTTGGGCGTCGTGACAACCTCTGAGAGCGATGCACTAGAAGTGACCTTCGATGATTTGCGGATTTGGCAAGCATCATCAGAATAACCCCCTGTACTGAAAAAGCCCTGCTATGCTCACAGGGCTTTCAGCATTTATCTCACGTATCTATCGCTCTATGGAATGACGAGTTCTTGATTCACTGTTAGGTTATCAGGGTCAGACAAGTTGTTGGCTTCCACGATTGCTTCCACCGTTGTGCCATAGCGCCGTGCAATTTGTAATAGCGTCTCTCCCGGTTGAACAATGTGGATAATCCCGCCACTGCTTTCTGAAACGCTGCCAGTTGCGGTTGCTTGAGGCGCTTCGCTTGGTGAGGCGTTAGGGCTACAATCTGGCAGTGTTAAAATATCTCCGGGCTGAATAATATCGCCCTGTATTTGTGGATTGGCTGCTCGTAACGCTTCGAGTGAAACCCCGTTATTGATTGCGATACGGAATAAATTGTCCCCTGCCTGCACGGTGTATTGACATTCCTCCGGCACATCTTCATTAATCAAGATTTGGGTAGGAGTAATTAACGGCGATGCTTCCGTAGCTGTTGGTTGCAGCGGTGTGGGGGTATCAATGGGCACAGGTAGGCTAGGCCCACTAGGGGTAATGACCTGTGGCGTCGGTGTTGTGCTGGGAGGGGCGAACGGCGTAACTGGCGTGTTCGTTGCTGGTACTAATGGTGAAATGGTTGCTGTATTGGTCACTGGCACAAACGGCGTCGCTAGGGGAGTATTGGTCACGGGCGCTATTGGCGCAGATGTTTGGGTCACCCCATCATTCGAGACGGTCGGTGCAACGCGGGTGACAGGTGGTGCAGTATTAGTCGCCGATGGGATAGTTGGTGGGTTGGTATTTGTCGCTTGTACTTGTGGGATAGTTGTTGGGTTGTCAAATCCCTGTAAAGCGGTGTCATCACTGGCCGAGCGATAGCATCCTGATAGTAGTAATAAGGGAATTAAAAGCGCTCCGGGTAATATCCAGCGTTTCGACATCCGTTTTCCTCCCTCATGGCCTTTCTTAACTTTCGTCATGGCATAGAGCATACACCTATCGCTCTATTTAAGCAAAGATATACCCATAGCTTAAATCATGGTTATAGGCAAATTTTCCCCTATCCCCTTATTCCGTTGTATGCTTAAATTGTTGCAAATAAACTTTCAACACATGCCGGTAATGAATGTTTCCAATGCTTGATAAGGGTGATATGTGTGAGCGATAAAAGCGTGCGGGTGTTAGTGATTGATGATGATAGTAGTATTCTAAAGTTGATTGGCGTTCTTCTAGAACGAGAAGGGTTAGAGGCTATATTTGCCGAAACAGCGCGCGAAGCAGCGACTATCCTGCGTGAAGACCCTCTGCCCGATATTGTGCTGCTAGATGTCATGCTGCCGGAGATTAGCGGGATTGATTTTTTGCGGCAAATGCGAGAAAAAGACCGTTTTCAAGCCTTGCCCGTTATCATCCTCTCCGCATTGGCAGACCCGCAAACTATCCGCGAAGGCCTCGATGCCGGTGCAGACCGTTATTTGACAAAACCTTATTTAGCGAAAAATCTCGTTAACACCGTGCTAGAACTCGTAAAAACAGGACGCCGTAAACCCTCTTAGAACTTGCGCAAACCGCTATCTTGCTGCATAGTTGAAGGTAAGCTGGTTTAATAAAAGGACAATCGGATGTCCGATGCTGAACTGACTATTCTCAGCCTGATTGCAGAATCGGCACGTACAGGTTATGAACTTCAGCAAATCATTGATGAACGTGGTTTGCGCGAATGGTTGACGCTTGGCTTTTCCTCTATTTATTACATCCTCAACAAATTAGAGCGGCAAGGGTTTTTAGAAGGCCGCCTTGAGATTGATGGCCAAGCGCCGCCACGCAAGCGCTACTCCCTTACCGAAGCAGGACAGGGCGTCTTGCAAACCGCCGTTGCCGATTTATTGCGCCAGCCGCGTGCTTTAGGCACAGGTTTTGAATTAGGCTTAGCCAACCTCTCTGCACTGAAACCCCAACGGGTATTCTCGGTATTAAATCAACACAAGCGCGATTTACAGGCGCGCCTTCATACCGTAGAGCAATCTTGGGCGCGTCATCAAGAAAACAATTCTCCCGACCATATTCGGGCGCTATATACCCATAGCATCGCCCTGATGCGTGCCGAATTAGCGTGGTTAGACGATTTTTTAGCTTATTGGCAGCAAAAGCACCCTAATGTTGAGCAGGATGTTGGTATTGAAACTTCTGACCCTGCCCTAGCCGAGCATCGCGCTACGACCATTATTCGGCGCGCTACGCCAGACCCCGCCAAAATCCTTCAAAAACTCAAGCGTCCACCGAAGGGGGAAGCAGACGAAACACCCTAAAGCGGGTATTCGCATAGACCAGCGATATATCAAAACCCACCTCGCGCAGGGCATTCAACCAAGCCACTTCATTGATTTCTAATGGCATGGGGAAATAACGCGCCCCTTTTTCGGGCAATGCTGCCGCCCCTGCCGCCAGTGTTTCGGGGGTGGGGTAATAAACCCGCCGCTTGTCGCTCCATACGCCCAGATAATAATCTAATTCCCAGCCCATCCAACGGTCATAAATAACTGTCGCTATAGGGAGTTGGTTCAAATAGCTTGCAACTTCAATAATTCCATCCCACTCTTCCTTATCCCCGCCAATAGGCACACGGCCATTGGCAGCATCCCATCCCCCCCACAGCGATAAACATAATCCGATGAGCAATCCAATGCGCATCATGTGCTGGTATCGCTTCTGTGATAATGTGAGGGAAATCCCTACTGCGCCAGCTACTATCAGTAATGGTGCGATGATGAGCAAATATCTATCGTAAAGGTTGAACGCAATCGCAGTATGTAGCGCCAGATAGCCCCCAACATACCCCAGCCACCAGCGTAAATGTTTCATTCGCCCAGCCGCATAACCGCCCGCTAAAACCAAAATGAGCATAATTGGCCATATCGGAGCGATATATTGCCCGTACTGTATCCATTGGAGCAAACGCTGGGGCCAAGTTTCTATTGGGGCGAATAACTGTGATGGGGTGTTATGCTCGGCAGCTAGGGTGAATAAGCTCACTGAAGGTCGCAGACTATCCCATAACAATAGGCCGCCAATCCCGACTACCAGTGTGAGGGAAAAGCGCCCCCAAGCTGATTTAGGCGCATTCCGCATCAACACCACAACTAGCGGCAAGAAGAATGCCCCCTGTTGTTTGCTGGCTACGCTCAAGGCCAGCCATAGCCCCGTCGCACTGTAGCGCTGATTGATGGCCAGCAGTAGCGCCATGCCACCACAGAACACCATCAGCGTATCAGTAAAGGCTGTGCCGCTGAAAGCGATGCCATAGGGTGAGGTTGCCCATAGCCCCGCCGCCAATAGGGGGGCGTTTGGGGATGGAGATAGCCGCTTAGTTAAAGCGAACAAGACGGCTATCATCAGCGTATCAATGAATACGTTGGGCAACCGTGCGGAGAACTCGCCCCGTTGTAAATCGAGATGCAAAACGCCAGCTTCATCTTGATGCACGCCCGTGAACATCATCGAGAGAGCGCTCAGATAAATGCTCAACGGCGTTTTATCTAACTCACCGCCGAGCATCCAATCGCCTTTCACGGCGGCATTACGCGCAAAAGTGCTGAATAAGGCTTCATCGGGATGAAAGCGTATATCTTGTGTGCTTAAATGAATACGGAAAAAGAATCCCGTCAACACGATGATGATAAACACCAGCACTTGTTTATATGTCATAGCGTGGGGAAACCTCTATCAAGAACCATGAAAGTTGTCTAAACTGTTTGCATATTTGTAACGTATTCTCAGGATAAGGTTTATGATAAAACGCTATCTTATCCCGCTCTTGGTGATTTTTTTAGTCACGGCTTGCGGCAATAGCGAGTTCGACGCACTTGCCACCCAGCATAGCGACATGGGTACACAGGTGAGTTTTGCCCGTTCAACCGCCACTGTAGAAAGTGATCGCCTGCTGGCGACGCTAGAGGCTGTCCAAACGCAAGTGCGGTTTGCTGAATTCCAAAATCAAAGTCTACAATCTACCCTCGTAGAGCGCGGTTTCTCTCAGGAAGAGATTGATGCGGTTAGTCCGCTAGAGGCCAC
>WGEI01000214.1 GCA_015492875.1 Anaerolineae bacterium
CGCCAATGCTGGGGTCATGAAGCATCTCTTCCGGTGCAAACTCAAATTCTATATCATCGCCTAGTCTCAGCTTATTAGATTCACTTTCATTACGCAGCTCTATCCCCAGTTCGTCCAACTCATAGAGGATAAGTTCTAAACTGTGTTCTTCGCTATCTTCTTCCTCCAAAACTTCGAGGATATCTTCAAGGGTTATGTAACCGCGTTCATCAGCCCGTGTCATCAGTTCTTGTATCACGTTGTATCCTCTGCTGGTGCTATTTTATTATCGAGATGCAATATCAGTTCACTTTTTCAGGTTAAATAAAGGCTAAGGTTTAATTCTGTGTGTGTGTTTGAAACCCCTCCTTTACGTCAATATGCCAAAATAAAAATGACGGCGCTTATGCAACATAAAGCACCGTCTTAGGACGTTTTCAGCAATTGAGTTTTCACCAGTGAAAATAAGCAAAGTTGTTTTGACATGTAAGTCTGTCAATAATCATCTGCCATTAGCTGCCATCTTATTCTAGCATAAGTCTTGAGGGTTTGTGAATAAATTTTGAATGAACACTCCATTAATTCTGGGCTTTTAACTTGAGGTTAAGCGCTTCTCTGTTAGAATGTTGTTGATAAAGCTGTTAAAAACGATACATAGTTATCATTCTTGAGTATCATTATTTTAAACCAAATGAGCACATATATTGCAAGGACGGGGTATGACCACCCGACGTTTTACTGACGACCTTTCTCCAGAGCCGGAGAATCCATTGGATAACATGCCTTCTGTCGCGGCGTCACCAGGCCCCCAATCACAACCTGCCCGCCGCACTCCTAGAGGCAGTGCCCGCTCTGCCCATATGCCGCGCACCTTGGCTCAAGTGATTAGTGAGGCCGATGAACGTGTTGTTCAGGGCGATTTAGTGGATTACGTGCCATTGCCTACAGGCTTTGACCCCTTAGATGGTTTTATTGGCGGTGGCCTACGTAAGACCGAACTCGTGTTATTAGGCGGGGCACAAGGCATTGGGAAAACAATTGCTACGCTTCAAATTGCGCGCAATATCGCTATGCGCCCCGATCAATATGCGTTTTATCTCTCCTATGAACATACTGAAACTCACTTGATGCACCGCTTGTTGTGCCTAGAGAGCATTAACCCCCCTTCAGTAGACCTTTCACAGGGCATCAAACTGCGCGATTTATATCAAATCATCGTGGCACAGCGCGCCAAGAAGTTCATGGGGCGAGATGGCGCGACTGGCTCATTGCAGGCCATTCTGCGTGACCACCCCCGTACAGAAGCGGCTTTAGCGCGCATGTCTCGCTATGCCGACCGCCTTATCCTGCTTAAAGCCAGCCCAGCAGTGACGAATTTGCGCGCCATTAAAGAGATGGTGGCGCGCCTCGCACAGGCGACCAATGGTAACGTCACAGTTTTCGTAGACTATTTACAGAAAATAGCTGTTCATCCAGAGCGCCCCCGTGATGAGAATGATAAAGTGACTATTATCGTTGAGGGGTTAAAAGATATTGCGCTTTCGTTGGACGTGCCCGTTTTCTCCATTGTAGCGGCAGACCGCGAAGGCTTGCGGGCAAAGCGCATTCACCTTTTCCACCTACGCGGTAGCAGCGCTTTGGATTACGAGGCCGACATCGCCATTATCATGAACAACAAATACCAGATATTGGCCAAAGACCATGTTGCCTTTAATCCCTATACCGCCAAGCAATACCGCAATTGGGTGGTGTTCACCATTGAGAAAAACCGCGCTGGTCGGGCATTTCAAGATATGGAATTCCAAATCTACGGCCAACATTTTGCTTTTGACCCGCGTGGTCAAAAAGTGCAGCAACAGCTTATCGATGATAAGGTGCTCGAAAGCTAATATCCATTTCTGCATATTGTGGCGCACCATCGCACAAATGACGGTGCGCCATTTTTATTTGGGCTAATCGAGGTTATTGGGTTCATGGTCGACGAAAGTGCGTCTTTCTCTATTAAATCCCGCTATGTGTGGTTGACGTTTATTGCGCTTGCCCTCGTTGGTATTGTCTTCACTGCAGTCATGCAAATTTCAGCATGGGATTTCCGCAATAACTTATGGGGGCCTGCGCATCTCATCACACAGGGGCAAAGCGCTTACACCATTCGCTCATTGGGCTTTGATTCCGAAGCGGTTTGGATGCCGACTGCGGTGGGGGAATTTTTCTGGTTAGGCTGTTTACCGCTAACGCAGGCCAGTAACTTCTGGTGGTTCTTTAATATAGTGTTGCTAACCGTCATAACATGGGTCATTATCCCAAAGCGAAAGCCCCCACCACTATTGCTCGCCTTATTTTTAATATCCGTAGCGCTCTTCCCCCCACTAATTGTGCATTTCAACTTGGGCCAATACACCCTATGGGCGACGCTTCTCTTACTATTGTGCCCATATCTACTGAAAACAGAGCGCTATTTCCGGTTAGGCGTTCTCGTCGCGCTTGCGAGCGGCAAGCCGCAGCTGCTTTTTATCCCAATTGTTGGCTTAGCTATAGCCTTATATCGTCAAAGTGGTGTGAAAGCTTTAAGAGCTTTTGTTGCGGGTGGGGTTTTGACCACCTTGATTTTAACTATCCCCCTGTGGTTGTCAGATGTCCAGTGGATACCAGATTTCATACAGGCGTTGCGCAATAATCAAGTTTGGGAGCACCCTTCATCTTTACAAGTTCTACAAAAATCATTGGGCGAAAATGGCATTTGGCTCTATTTGCTTTTGTGTTTGGTGATTATTGGCATCACCGCCAAACTATGGCAGCGCCTCCCCCCTCAACAAGCCGTGTTATGGAGCATGGCGCTTAATCTCATTGCCGCGCCCTATATCTGGACATGGGACTATGTTGTGTTGTTACCGCTTTGGGTTTACTACATGTTTCGTCTGAATTGGATGGGGCAAGGATTATTGCTATTGGTGTATAGCGTGGTATGGGGCGGGATGTTGTATATCCAAATTAATCTAAGTGGCAATAGCTATTTGACATGGTGGGTCCCATGGGTATTCATTGGAGGTGTTGCTTTTGCGATTTGGGTGAGTAACAAAAAGGGGCTAAAGTTAGTTACACCTTAGCCCCAATCAATGCACTTACTCAGCTACAGAGTGCATATGCACATAATTGAGTTTGCTCAATTCTCGCACTTGCTGTTCTGCGCGATAGCTACTCCGAACCAGTGGGCCACTTTCTACCCACTTAAAGCCCATTTCGAGGCCGATACGCTTAAACTCATCGAATTCATCAGGCGTATAATAGCGCTCTACAGGCAGATGTTTCTTGCTTGGCTGTAAATATTGGCCAATAGTCAAAATGTCAACGCCGATATTGGCCAAGTCTTGCATAACCTCCACCACCTCTTCGAAGGTTTCGCCTAGTCCAACCATAATGCCGCTCTTCGTCAGCACTAAAGGGTCCATCTTTTTAGCATTACCCAATGTCGCCAACGCCCATTCATAGCGGTCTTGCGGCTGTACTTTCTTGAAAAGGCGGGGGACTGTTTCAACGTTGTGATTCAAAATTTCTGGCTGTGCATCCATGACGATTTTCAGCGCAGCCTCATTGCCCTTAAAATCGGGAATGAGCACTTCAATACTGCACCCCGGTTGTAGTTGGCGAATACGGCGAATGACCATCGCAAAAATAGGCGCGCCACCATCTGGCCGCTCATCAC
>WGEI01000215.1 GCA_015492875.1 Anaerolineae bacterium
ACAACAGGCAAAATTTCTAAATCCTGCTCTAGCGCTAGATAAACATTAGTCAAGGTTTGGGCTTCAATCCCTTGGCTCGCATCTACCACCAAAATCGCGCCCTCACAGGCTTGTAACGCGCGGCTGACTTCATAGGTGAAATCCACATGACCAGGAGTATCGATTAAATTGATAATGTACGCTTTCCCGTCACGTGCTTGATAGCGCATTCTCACAGCTGAGGCTTTAATCGTCACCCCGCGCTCACGCTCTAAATCCATGCTGTCCAGCAACTGCTCTTGCATCTCACGGTCGCTAACAGTTTGCGTCAGCTGCAAAAGGCGGTCAGCCAATGTACTCTTACCATGATCAACATGCGCAATAATGCAAAAATTGCGAATATGCTCCATAGTTACGGTTATTCTCCACTCTTGGCAATCGCCAGTCACAATACAGGGTGGGGTGGGTTAGTCTAACACTTCAGCGATAAGTTGCTCAATATCAACTTCTTCACCGTTTTTAGGCCACGCTAACCACGCTAAAAACTCAATGTTCCCCGCTGGCCCTTTTAGGGGAGATTGAACCAGCCCACGCACACCAAACCCAATTTCACAGGCAAAATGCAATACATCCTGTAGCACCCGCCTATGTACCGCAATGTCTCTCACAACACCGCCTTTGCCCACATCACGCTTGCCCGCTTCAAACTGCGGCTTAATCAGCGGGATAACTGTAGCTGTTTCTGCGAGCCAACCTTTTACAACTGGCAGCAGTAAACGCAAGGAGATGAATGAGGCATCCATAACAACGACATCTATCGCATCATCGAGTTTCACTACATACCGCGCGTTAGTACGCTCCATAACGACAACACGCGGATTGCGCCGCAAGGTATAGGCTAATTGCCCGTATCCCACATCTATAGCATACACCTTTGCCGCACCGTGTTGAAGCAGACAATCCGTAAATCCGCCCGTGCTCGCCCCGACATCCGCGCAGATAGCCCCTTCAATACGCACGGGAAACGCTTCCAATGCGCCCGCCAACTTCTCCCCGCCACGACTTACAAATCGAGGTTTAGCGGTTACGGCTATATCTGCGTCGCTTTTAACCCGCATGCCGGGCTTATCGGCAATCTGTCCATTTACGTGCACCTCGCCCGCCATAATCATGCGCCGCGCTTTTTCACGGCTAGGAGCTAACCCGCGTTGGTGAACTGCGGCATCTAAACGTAATTTTTCTGCCATGTTTAGTCTCGTGTTAATTCAATATATAGCTCAATTGGGTTAGGGCCATCTTCACTAACCTCAACGCCATCGGCACTAATTGGCAAATATCCCTCCGCCGCAATGATGATACTGTAGGGCACTTCTGGCTGTAATGGGCGGTCTACAGCAAAGCGCCCGCTGCTATCTGTTGTCGCCATAGCGAAAATCTGGCTCTCCAACCACTCAAAATCACTGACGGAGAATTCCTCAGTTAGCATAATGAAGGTCACGCCGGGAATACCCTGTTTGGTTTCTCCATCAACAATCTCTCCCCGCAACTGAATGCCGCCCGCCTGCGCGAAGCGGTCAATCGGCAATTGACCAATACCGATACTCAATGATGACGTAGCCAACTGAAAACCGTTGATGAACAAATCCATTTGATAAGTGCCGTCTGGCAGCCCTTCAGGGCTAAATAGCTGTGTCACAAAACCGGTACCGCTTTCAGTATTGTTCCATGGCAAGGTGCGCTCAAAGAAGACATTGCCATCAACAGACCAGCGCATTGTCCACAGCGTACCGGGCGCAATCCGTTGCCAATCGAACACGACATACAATTTATCAACCCGATTAGTTAAGCTCGTTATCGGATTGCTGACTAACGCATCAGCAGGACTATCTGCGGCAGCAAAATATGGTTGCTCAAACACCACCGGCAACACGCCTTCCTGTGCTCCAGCCACAACAAACTCCGACCGTGCCGATAATCGCCCGTCCAAATAAATTTCAAGGCGGTAATTACCGGGGAACAGCCCGTCCACCGCTTCAATTCTCGTCGTTCTCGCGCCATCCGCTGGCCCATTCCACGTTTCGTCAACGCGCCGCAACTCACCCCCGTTGTAGTACCAAACATACGTTATCGTGCTGCCTTCGGGGATGTTACGATGAATAAAGCGGGCTGCCGCGATGTTACCTGTCGGCAAAACGAACCCATTGCCCAAAATATTCTCGTTAATATCCTCAATGCCAAATGTGATATTGCTAATCGACGGCTTTGGCTCGGCAGCGCCGCCAATGGTTATACGCGCCGTGCCAGCGTCCGCCCCGTTGATGAATAACCGAAACTCATACACACCATCTGGCCAGCGTTGGCCACTACTGCCGATATACCACGTACCGTTGCGCCCACCGCTCCAGCGTACTGGTGCTAAACTGAATATAGGGCTTAAACTACCATTGATTGAAACGCGCAGCTCATACACCGTCTCCGGCGTCATGTTCTCATAATCAAAGAACAAATACAAACTATCCACCCCTGTCGGCAATGAACTCACCACAGTAGACGGTTGGTCGCCCTCAATGACCGCCGGCGAGAAAAATAAGTTTCGGAATGTTGGGATGCCGCTCACCACACCAAAATCACCACCGATACCCAGCGGCTCAACGTTCAATCTCAAAGAGGCCGCTCGTATTAATGGCCGGGCAAAATCAGCCGGTCGCAGCGCGTTGATGAACCCACCAACAGGGATACAGACATCATTTTCATCAACAGAGCCATCTCCGTTAGTGTCTTGAATAGGCTGGCAGTTGCTACCAAAAGCGAGATTCGTGACAGGGGCTGTCGTGGGAATGCCAATTAGCTTGCCGTGACGATTATAAGCCCCTCCGCCTGACATTGTGCCCGGAATAGGCGCGCTCGTTTTCAACCAAGAGCGTTCCCCTCCGCTAGGTTCTGCCGTAAAAGCCGTAATCGTACCTTGCACTACCGATATAGGGTTATCGCCAATGCCAGGATAGCCAACGACGAAAATGGTGTCATCGAGGTCTACCGATGAAGCATCGGCGAGGTCGACAAAAGGTAGCGCCAACTTTGAGCGGTCTAACAAACGCCCGTCAAAAGCCCGTGTGATACGCAACAGCGCCAAATCAACACCAGAGTTGAATTGCTCTACTTCCGCCCTGAATTCTGGTGTGGGCGGCTCATCAGGATTGGAGGTAATCGCTATAACAATCGTATCGCCTTGGCATTCCTCGCTTTGCACAACATGATGCGCATTCGTCAAAATCAAACCATCACGGCTCACCAACGTGCCCGTGCCAATACATTTGACAATCAGGTTGCTGCCTTCACTTTGCGCCTGCATCACCAACACTGTAGCACTTTGAATGCGGCGCAAATCAAACGTATCGGGTACATCAATTTGCGCTGAACCTGGCCAACTCAGCGCTAGCATCAACACCGCAAGGATTAAGCTATTAAAAGTCCAGCGTTTCCAGAAAACGCTGGAAAATTGCGAAATTTTCGTCATAGCCTCGCTCATCTGATTGGAATGTGATGATAATTGCCTGTCCGCGTTTAATCACTAAAATATCGATACCTATAACTACCGTTGGCACAAAATCTAATAGCGGATTGACCTCTTTATCTACAAATGTATATGCCATAGAGAGGGCAGGGCTGCCATCTGGTAAAAAGTAATCCCCAATCGCGCTGGCATCATAGGCCGTTAGCGTTTGCGAACGCGCCAGAGATAGCGCATCCAGAATGTTCCGCCCATTAGGGTTATCGGGGCTTATTGGCTCTAGGCTGACTTGAATCACGGTCTTAAAGTCTAACCGCGTCATGTCCCGTACCCGAAACACATAATCGCCATCAGTATCTAACAGCCAATTGGTGGGATAGTCCGCCTCGATACCCGCTTCAACATCCACATAACGAGTTGTAGCAAACAGAACGTTATTTCTCAAAATAATCCCCAACAAGATACACCCTAACGCGAAAACAACCGTGAAAACGTGACTCCAGCGCTGTCGTGGAGAAAGGTCTCCGCTGGCTTCCAGAATGTCAATGAACCCCATTGCCTATAACTCCATGCTCGCCAAGCGCTCTTGCTCACGCCGTTCGGCATTGTCATATAGCCATGCCATTAACGCTATTGGTGCAACTAACAGTACCAGTGAAAAACCTAAGCCAAATATCGGCCTTGTAAATGCGCCATTCAATGAAAAACCCGCGTTCACTAACCCTGCTCGAACAGGAATAGCAATCCCAACTATAAACGCACCAACGCCCAACAGAAATGGCATCATAAATGGGCTTGGTGTGCCAAATCGCAGTTCAGCCAAGCCATAACTGATAATCACGCTTGCCCCTATGTGCATGGCCATCGTAATCAAAAGCCGCTGTGCCATAGAATCAACGGCGATATTATAGTCAATTGCAAAATGTAAATTTTGCACTGTAGCATAACCAATCGCGCTTGCCACAGCAAAGGCGACACCGTCGAGCCGAATTCTAAACTGACCCGGCCAAGCAACGTACCGAATGACTAGATACTTCAGCAACTCCTGTATCATCCCCACCGTCAACGTGTAGCCAATAATACGGTCAATCGCACTGCTTAAAGATAGCCATTCATCGATTTTTAAAAAATCTTTGACCAAAGGTATGCCTACCGCGTTGGCTACCAACGCGCTCACAATAGCAACGGATAGCAACCCTTTGCGCGGCTGAATTGCCCGCCGCTCTTGCAAGCGCGAAAATATCATCCACAGTATCGCCGGCAACAACGCCAAAAGAATATTGGTGGGCTGTTGCAAACCTTTCGGTATTCGTATTCCCAAAAAGCTCGGAATAAAGACAAGCGCTAGCACAACACCCACTAGGATGCCGTTTTCAATGACGATACTGCGCCACACCCGCCTATATGGATAGACTTCTTCTTCTGGACGTGGCTGTAGCGTTCTAATCGTATTAGTCACTGTAATTCTTGACCTCTGGTTTCAATTTCAGCATAGACGCAGCGACATTGTCCTCTAAAATATATCCGAATCCTACCTTATCAGTTTGCTGCCCGAAAGGTGGAACATGTTGCGCAGACTCTCGCTTTTCGTCGCTTTTCTTATCTTTATCCCTATCCTGATTGCCATCACAACAATCGCCCAACCGCAAACTGAGACCACCTCCACTGAACCCGGCACAATCGTCTATGGCCTCACCTTAGACCCCAGTGGCTTCGACCCGCACATCAACCAATCGGCAGAATTGGGCATTGTCCTACGCCAAGTATATGACACATTAGTTTACCGTGACCCCCAAACAGGAAGATTTGTGCCCGGCCTTGCCCAATCATGGAGCGTCTCTGACGACGGCCTTACTTATACATTCACGTTGAAGCAGGGTGTGAAATTCCACGATGATACCCCTTTCAACGCGGCTGCCGTTGCCGCCAATTTAGACCGCATCACTAACCCTGAGATTGCTTCCCAAAAAGCCATCTTTTTACTAGGCCCTTATGAAGGCTATGATATTATTGATGACTACACCATCCGCATCCGCCTGACACAACCTTATAGCCCACTTCTAGATGGCCTTAGCCAAGTCTATTTAGGTATGGCCAGCCCATCAGCTTTGACAGAATATTCGCCATTACGCTACCAATACCATCAAGTAGGTACAGGCCCTTTCATTTTTGAAGAATATGTCCCCCATGACCGCATTGTGCTCCGTCGTAACCCAGATTACACTTGGGGGCCGTCTTTCTACACGCCAGAAATGATGGGCAATGTTGAACGCATTGTCTACAACTTCTTCACCGACCCGCCAACGCGCATTCTCAGCCTAGAAAATGGCGATGCACAGGTTATGGGAGAACTATTGCCCGCCGATGCACGCGCGCTAACCGGAAATAGCGAAATCCAGCTTTACCCCGTTGCCATTCCGGGCCAACCACTTCAGTTTTTGATGAACACCCAGCGTTTCCCCACAGACCAGCGCTCAATCCGCCAAGCGTTGCTCTTTGCTACAAATCGCGTTGCCATTGTAGACACCGTTTTTCAAAGTTTTTCGCCTGTTGCATGGGGGCCACTAACCGCAAACTCTCCATTTTATCACAGTGGTATGCAAGGCCTATATGCTTATGACATCGGTCAAGCAGAGTCTTTACTTTCTACATCAGGCTTTGAAGATACCGATAACGACGGTTGGCTAGATTTTGGCGGCGCACCGCTACAAATTACCATCATCGTACCTCCGTGGGGGCTTATCCCCGAAGTCGCCCAGCTCATCCAAGACCAATGGCGCGAGATAGGTATTCAAGTTATCTTAGAACCCGTCCCCAATTTCCCCACCTTGAGGGAGAAAATCGCAGAAGGCGAATACAATCTTGTTGCTTTCAACCTGTTTGGTATGGATGCCTCACATCTGAATAGCATGTATCTCTCCGGCGGCGTCAACAACTTCACAGGATTTTCTAGTCAGGAACTCGACAACATGCTCCTAGAAGCCGTGCGTGAAGTAGAACCCCAGCGCCGCCAAGTGCTCTACCAACGAGCGCAGGAAATTATCATGCAAGAGGCGCTCATTCTCCCCATCCGTGATTATGTGAACCTCAACGCCAGCGATAGCCGTATTCATGGGCTAATTTTTGACCCTTACGGCTGGTTTCCCCTAATGTATGGGGTCTCGTTCATCGATGAAGCGCAATAGCGTTTTGCGTTCTGTTTTACAGGTGGTGACGAGTTACGTTTTCATTGTGTGGCTCGCCGCCACTTTCGCTTTTTTTGCAATACGCCTATTGCCGGGCGATGCCATTGAAGCCAAACTCGCCTTAAGCGCAGCCTCGCCAGCGGCCATCGCTGAACAGCGCGCATTACTGGGCTTAAATCTCCCCATCGCTGAGCAATACTTACAGTTTTGGGTTAACCTCTTGCGCGGCGATTTAGGGCATTCGCTCACCAGCGGCTTGCCCGTCACAGAACTCATCGGTAACGCCCTGCCATCCACGCTAGAGCTGGCGCTATCCGCTTTCCTCGTTGCGCTGATAACCGGTCTGAGTTTGGGAGTATTATCAGCTGCCACTTCTGCCCATATATCGTTTCTGCCGTCATTATTGACCAATCTTCTATTATCTGTGCCCATCTATTGGACGGGCACACTGATGTTATTTTTCTTCAACGCCCCATCACAAAGCGCGCTATTTGCTCCGATGCTATTGCTTGGTTTGCATACAGGTGCGCCCATCGCACGGGTTTTCTCCGCCAGCCTTAAGCAAATACGCCATGCCCCTTATCTCTTTGCTGCGCGTGCAAAAGGCTTGCGTGCCCGTCGCCTTTTACTTCGCCATACGCTGCCGCTGGCCTTATTACCCACATTGAACGTTATCGGCCTTCAAGCAGGTTTTCTCTTAGCGGGCACTGTTATCACCGAAATCCTCTTTCAACGACGTGGGGTAGGGCGTTTATTATTGGCAGCAACTTTGGAGCAAGATTACCCTCTCGTTCAGGGCATCGTTCTTCTAGCCGCGATAACCTATACACTAGCCAACTCCATAACCGCATTGATCCAACGCTTGATTGACCCCCGTATCGAGACGGTATCATGAAGCGCCTAGTCATCATCATCCTATTGCTTTACATGGCTATACCTATGACATGGCTACCGCTAAAAGACCCGCAACTAACTCACGCAGCCGCCAATCGCCAACCCCCTAACGCCGTTTATTTACTTGGAACAGACCATCTGGGCAGAGACGTTCTCAGCCGCCTCATTTATGGCGGGCAACATACCTTACGCATAGCTGGATTGGCCACCTTAGTGGCTACAAGCATCGGCCTTGTCTGGGGATTAGGCTTATACATATTGCCAAAATTCACCCGCCCATTGTTCTATCACAGCCTTGATGCTTTACTCGCTATTCCCGGCCTCTTGCTCGCATTACTCATCCTCACCTTACTAGGGCAAAGCGATTTAAGCCTTGCTTTAGCGGTAGGGGTGTCGCAAATAGCAGCAGTTGCGCGCGTATCGCACGGGCTTGCAAAGCAAACTTACCACCAAGAATTCATCACTGCTGCCAAAGCCTTAGGCGCGTCATCATGGCACATCACCCGCCACCACATACTCCCCAATATACTTCCCCCGTTCATAGCTTATGCAGGCGTCATATTCGCGTTTAGTATTCTCAACAGCGCAGGGCTGAGCTTTTTAGGGGTTGGCGTTGTGCCGGGAACGCCAGATTGGGGCGTTATGCTAGCAGAAGGGCGATACGCCTTTCGTGCAGCCCCTTGGGTTGCTTTTTATTCAGGTTTGGCGATTAGTTTAACCGTATGGAGCATCAATTGGCTGGCGGATAGTTGGCAGAAGCACTGATGAGCGTACCCGCATATGTTTTGTCTAACAAAGTTTCATACACCAAATTAGGGGTTAATCCGTTAATAATTCGTGTAGTCAGAGAAAAATCTGAAGAAAGCCGCAACATCAAACGCACCTTCTCCACCATCCCCCCTGTCACATCAACCCCAGAAGCCCCGCGAAAAGCTGTTTTCATCACCTCAAAGCGCTCAGGCGTAATCACATCGACGACCGCGCCATTTTCATCGTAAACGCCATCAACTTCACCTAGCAACACAATGCGCTCCACCTCAAGCTTCTCTACAAGATAAGTAAAAATAGTCTCTGTCGATAAAATCGTGCCGCCGCGAACTTCATCCAGCGCCACATCGCCATACACTAAAGGCACTAAACCATGCTCCAGCGCCGCCTTAATGGGCGTCAGCGCCATATATTTTACTACACCGTCATGCGCCATCGCAGAGGCAGAAGGCGGTAACCGCCATACAGG
>WGEI01000216.1 GCA_015492875.1 Anaerolineae bacterium
CAGATATTGCGGGCGACCCGCCTTTTAGGTACAGAGCCGCTTCCCGTAGAGCTACACTATAGCACAACGCCCACCGCATACGGCGCGACGACAGGGCTATTGAGCTTTGGCGGGGAGTTACAACTGCACTATGCGCGCGGGGCGGTTGTTTATGTGCGCGATAGGCAAGAGGTGTTCGCCATTTCAATGGTGGGGCATCATCAAACCAGTTACTTCGACGCGGTATTTCAGGCATTTGCTGCGCAAGGGCTGAAGTTTGAACCAGACCGCAAGAAAATCACCGAGACAACGCCATTCAGCTTCCATAGCGAGAAAGCGGCGCTTTTCGCCGATGTGCAATGGCGCATGTACCAGATACTGGCGATGGTGAAGGGGCGGATGTTCGGCACGCAAACACCCATTGCCCTGTGGCCGCATGGCTTTGACCTCAGCACGCTGTGGTTTTTAGATGGGATGGACGAGCACAAAGACCCGCAAATTAACATGGGGTTCTCGCCCGGCACACCAGACATTGGCGAACCCTATTTCTACTTCTATGCGTGGCCTGTTCCCGAAGGGTTGGAGAAACACATTCCTGATGCGTTCACGTGGAATACAAATTGGCGCACACCGGGCGGCATGTTGCCCTATAGCCGCTTTTACACCGAGAGCAACCCAACGACTTATGTCGCCGACCTGTTGGGAGAAGTATATCGCGTCGCTTCGTCTATGCTGGCACAGGCAACTCAGGCTTAATGATAATAAGGGCAGCCCAAAGGGGGTTAACATTACCCTCTAGTTACCCAGCAGAATACATATAAAAGGGGCGAGCCGAGTGTGGTTCGCCCCTTGTGGTTGATTAGGGTATGTAGAAGTCTGGCGGTGTCAGTGTGCTGATGCAACTGCTATCTGGCGGTTGCTGCGGGCTGTTGAGGAAGGCCAGGGCGATTTGTGTGGCGCACTCAATGCTATCTACTGCGCCATGCCCCGTATTGGGGAAGACGAAATGATAACTGCGGCTGAGGTAATCAGCGGCGGCTTGCCCCCACGACGGCGGTGTGATGGGGTCATAACGCCCAGAGAGCACTAGCGTTGGCACATCGCTGATGACGGGCTGGTTTTCCGATTCGGCAGCAGGGGGCACATCCCATTTGGCACAATCATCGAATGTCCCTTCAACGGTGAACACTAGCCCCTCTGCAATGGCTTCTGGAATGCCCGCGAGGTTTTGTTGAACGGCTTCCATAGAGTTAAAGGGCACTTCTTCGCTACACTCAACGCTATTGAACATGCCTTCGCTATCGCCATCTACCCCTTCTCCACCGCCGAAAACCTCTTCAAGCAGCAAGTTGAACTCTTCATCGCTGAGGTTATCGAGATAGTCAACAAGAGCATCGTAATCGGTGAAGCCGAGATAGTCCATGAGCGCCTGCTCTTCCTCTTCGGAGAAGAAAGCGCTTTCGCCAAATATCTCTTCCCACAGCGCGTCATACTCTTCATCGCTGAGGCTATCGATATAGTCATAGAGGTCATCGACATTATCAAACCCCAAATAGTCCATGAGCGCCTGCTCAAAATCATCGCCACCGACATCTACTGCATCCCCTTCAGCATAGTAATCAACGAAATAATCGCCGCGCGTCCAAGCGTCAATGGTGGCGGGGAGATAGGCCAGTATTGAGGTATCGTAGAGCATATCAAACAAGTTGGAAACTAAGGCATCGCCACTAATCTCTAGTTCTTCGCCTGTTTCGGGGTCGGTGACAATATCAGGATTGGCGTTCAAACGCGCCACTAAGTCATAGAAGCGCTGGCGTAAGTTGGGGAAAGCGGCAGCGCATTCGGCATCAACGGCGCAATCGGCGAAAAGCGTCTCGAAGGTGTTATAGGCGAGGGCTGATTGCTCATTCAGGCTATTCACATGCGGCGGATAAACGGCATCAATAATTACACTGCGTACCCGTTCTGGATGGTCGCGCAATACCGTAAGCGCCAGACGTGTGCCATAGGAAACGCCAAACAGGTTATACGTTTCTAGATTGAGGGCGCGGGCGAGGTCGGCAATATCATCGGCATTGGCAGCGCTGGTATAAGCGGCGATATTGACGCCTTCAGCCAAGAGGCGCTGGCGGCAGGCAGTCACGGGGTCTTCAACGTCCTCTTCATATTCTGGGCAGTTCAATGAGGGCGTAGAGTAGCCGGTACCGCGTTGGTCAATGAGAATTATATCGCGGTCGGCGCGCAAGCCAGATTGAAACCAGAAGTCAACAGCGGAGAGGGCGCTACCACCGGGGCCACCTTCGAGGTAAATCACGGGGTCAGGCGGCGCGGCGGGGTTGGTGCTACGGATAATAGCAACGGCGAGGCGCGCTTGTGTGCCGTCTGGGTTGAAACGGTCTTCTGGCACAATGAGGTAGCCACAACTATAGGTGACGCCTTCCTGTTCGCCTTCTATGGCGAGTTCAAACGGGCAAGCGGCTTCTTCAAAAATGGGCGTGTAATCCTGCGCGATGGCAGGGGTGAACATAGCTACTGACAGTAGAACGAAAGCCAGTAGCGCGGTCAAACTGAACTTTTGCATAAGATTGTCCCCCAATGCAAATTAACGAACAGTCTTTATTATAAACCCATATAGACAAATGTTGCATAAAGGGGATGGCGGGTAATGTACCGAAATCGTAAGAATAGGCGCTACGGTTGCCAGTAAACGGGTGAGCGAACGGGGTCAAGGTGGACTGCAATTCTCAGCCGCTCCCTCACGGGGTATGGGGCAGCGTCCCGCATAACAGTGAGATGGGGGCTTACTGCCCTCAAGCCCCTGTTTCAGGGCTAATCGTCAAGGCCGATTAGCCTTAAAATCCTATTGCGGAGTATCATCAAACACGGCGCTAAGCCGCACTATCGCAACCGCCCATCCCTAAGCGCCGAACAAGCAGGGGAAACTATTTGCGAAGGCCACGCACGCAGCGAGGGCATTCGCCCAAAAAAGTTTTTGCCCACTTTTTACAAAAAGTGGCAGGGTGCGGGACAGCGTCCCGCATAACAGTGAGATGGGGGCTTACTGCCCCCAAGCCCCTGTTTCAGGGCTAGCAGGTTTTCACATCTTTGTCTATTTCAACCGAAAACAACACAATACTAGAGGGTGCTAAGCGCCGTTTTCTCCACGATAGTGCAACCGCCCCGCTAAAATGAGTTGGAGGCGATAGAGGTCAGTGCGGGAAGTCATATCGAGGCTCATCGGCGAGACCGACACCACTTTATCATGGGACACGGCATAGACATCGGAATTTGGCTCGGCCTGTGAGGGGTCGGCGCGATACTCGTACCCCATGCGGCCAGCATCGCCCAGCGCGACACGTTCGGGGCGGGTTGGCCAGTAAACGCGACGGCGCGAAATGCGGGTGACGCGCCAATCAGTGGCGGCGGTTGCGCCCCAAGGCACGTCAATTTTCAACACATCCACATCATCGGGCAAATTGCGGTTTTCGATGAGCCACAGGCCAAACTTACGGGTGAAGTGGGCGGCGGCGCTGAAATCGACATCGTCAGAATAGCTCAAATGTAGCTCGGTCGGTGTCTGTTGGGAGACGGCCAATGATGGCACGCCGAGGCTCGCCCCTTCTAGCGCTGCGCCGACGGTGCCGCTAATGGTGACGCCATTCCCCATATTCTCGCCATAGTTAATCCCCGAGACGATTAAGGCGGGTTTGCGGCCAGCTAGCTCGATGACGCCATGTTGCACGGCTTGCGCCGGGCTAGCATTGACGGCGTAGGTGCGTAGATAGGGCGCTTCAATTTTGGGCGGGTATTGGTGAATGCGCCCATCGAGATGGCGCGGCATGCTCCGCCCCATGCCCGATTGTTGCTCACGGGGGGCAACGACGAGTAGCTCGCCAATACCGGCAAATGCACCAACCGCCGCCCACAGGCCCGGCGATTCGATGCCGTCGTCATTGGTGAACAAGATGAGCGGGCGTTGGCCTTGATTGTTATTGCTCATAGAAATCACTCACTTATCATTTATAGTGCGCCAACCTGTAACGCAAGGGCGAAAAACTGCATAGGCCAATGAGATGCAAGTTGGGTTATCCACTGTAACATTAATTGCAAGCCAACACAAGGTTAAGCGGGTGTTCAGCCTCGTCACTGTTTATGGCAAAAGTGCTGAAAAATTGGTGACAAGCCCACAAAACAGAGATGATAAAATCTATACGTGCGCAACACAATTTATTATTATCCGTAATGTTTTTGTATATTGGGA
>WGEI01000217.1 GCA_015492875.1 Anaerolineae bacterium
AAACAACAGCGTTATAGCGCTTATGAGGCCAATATCTTGTTTGAACAAGGTGTTCGCCCTAAACCCCAAAATTACATCCTCCAGCCCTTACGTCATTTCCGTTGGCGCTATCTCACGCTGAAGGGGTATCGGGATGGCTGGCATGGTTTACGGCTATCGCTTCTGATGGCATGGTACGAGTTTCGCAAATATTGGCTGCTCAGGCAACTTTGGCAAAAAAGCGAAGAGCGGACTAACTAAGCCCGCCCTTAAATTGATTAGACAGTCATAGCATTAGGCGTTTTGCGGGACAAGTACGCCGTACCCACCGTTTTGGCGGCGATACAATACGCTAATCCCATCCGTCTCCGCGTTGTAGAACATGAAGAAGTCATGGCCAAGCAATTCCATTTGCTCAATGGCCTCTTGCTCCGTCATCGGTGATAGTGCTACCATTTTACGGCGGACAATTTCTTCTTCAACGTCATCTGCCGATGCTGCCTCTTCAACTTCTGGGATAGTTTCAGCCATTTCTAGTTCTTCTATCGTGGCCATGAAGCGTTGCCGCTCTTTACGCCGCCGCGATTCCCTTTTGCCCTTAAAGCGCGTGATTTGGCGGTACATCTTATCAACAGCACCATTGACCGCCGCTTGAATTTCCTCGTTACTATCTCCGATAACCCGTTCCTCCGCCCGTAAGATGGCGCCGCGTTTATGCCGTAGGGTGATTTGTACGACCGTTTGATTAGCACCCCGTGAGTTTTTCTGCCGCGATAGGTCTACTCGAATCTCGCTGATATTGGGCAGATACCGGTCTAGCTTGTCTATTTTCTTTTGGATATATTCCTTGTTGGAGTCCGATATTTTCCAGTTATGGCCTCGAAGTATAACGTTCATAGGGTGCTCCTTCCATAGCAAAGGAAAGCAACTGAGAATAAATTTAGTAACGAGCTGCCGTAACGGTTATGCCGTAAACGGCTATCGCACCTGCATCAAAGAGTGCGGCAGCGCAGGCCAATAGCGTTGCACCAGTCGTCAACACATCATCAATGAGTAATATGCGTCTACCGGTGACCATATTTGAGGCAGCTCGGAATGCCCCGTCTACATTTTTTGCGCGTTCTTCTCGGGAAAGTCCTACCTGTGATGTGGTTTGGCGTTGGCGTTCTAGTGCTGTGGGAACTAAAGGCATATTCAGCGCCTCTGCCAATTTTAACCCGATGATTTGTGATTGATTATACCCTCTTTCACGCAAGCGCGTAATGTATAAGGGTACTGGAATAATAGTGTCATATGTCCAATTTGTCGCTTGTAGGCATGTGAATAATCGCTGTGCTAACGGGGTAGCTAACTCGGTCACGCCATAGTATTTGAGCGCATGAATAGCCTCTTGCAATTTCCCCTCATGCGGGGCAGTTGCAATTATTCCACTCATTGGCGGCAATTCTCTGAGGTGCGGTTGGAGAGGCTGCTGTGATAGCTCTTGCAGGCAATGTTGGCACCAGCTTAAGCCCACCTTGCCACACCCCACACAATGAGGTGGGAAGACTAAATCTAGCAAAAACTGAGCGCTCTGTTTAACTAAAAACGTGCCAGACGCAAGAAGCCCAGACCTCTGTCGGGCTTCTGGTTTATGGTTATGCTCTTGTTGCACCGTATCTTGAGATTGCGGGCTGATAATCGTGTTTTCCCCTTAAAACGCTCCATTACCGGCTTGCGCCATCACTTGCAGGATGGCAGGCCCCAATAACACAATCCAAATAGACGGGAAAATGAGCAGAACCATCGGCACCATCATTTTCACAGGGGCTTGCTGCGCCTTTTCCTGTGCGCGTTGCCGCCGTTTAGTGCGCATTTGGTCTGCCTGAACACGTAGGATTTTACCCATACTCACACCGAGTTGATCGGCTTGAATGATGGCCGCAATGAAGGCATTGACCTCTGGTACGTCCATGCGTGCAGCCATATCGCGCAAAGCCTCACGCCGCTGTTTGCCCAATTGAATTTCTCGCAAAACGCGGCCAAAACCTAGCGCCAGTTCGTTATCCCACTTTTCATACACTTTGCCCATAGCCGCATCAAAACCAAGCCCCGCTTCCACACAAATAGTCAACAGGTCTAGCGCGTCGGGCAAAGCTTTAACGATATTTTCTTGGCGTTTACGAATTTTACTGCGCAACGAAAGCGGTTGCAGGTAAAAACCCAGCGCCGCCCCGCCCACAGGATAGAGCAGTGCATTGGGGAAGGTTTGCTTCAAGACGACGAAACCCAGCAGCATACCCGCTAACCCAAAAACGATGCCGAAGACAATACGGGTGGCAAAATACTGCGTTGGGTCTGTTGTTAACCCCGCCAATTCCAACTGATGCCGCGCCGATTCCAACTGTTGTTGTGGTGTGAAGCGGCTAGTTAAGTCCGCTAGCCATTTCAGCATTGGAATGATGACGCGCTCGCGGAATGGGAGCGAAAGCTCAACTTCTTCTAGCGATTCAGGCGTTTCACGCTCACCATACATCGCCAGACGCTCTTGTAAGGGGTCACGCCCCTGGTCTTGGCGTAATCCTACATAGACTAGACCAGCGACAATCAACAGTACAACGATGATGATAATCGCAATCATAGTAGGTTGCTCCTAAATATCTATGTCAATGATTTTCTGGATAATCGCTGTACCGATGCCAATCAACGCTAAGCCAACACCAATCATTGGCCATCCACAACCCCGATTTTCGAAAAGTTGCCCCATATAGCCTGGATTAGCAACATTCAAGAAAAGCGCCAAACCAATGGGCAAAAAGCTAATCAGATAGCCCGTGATACGGCCTTGTGCCGTCAAAACACGTATCTCACCCTTTAGCTTAATCCGCTCACGGATGGTGCTGCTGATGGTTTCAAGAATTTCCGCCAGATTACCACCCACCTCACGCTGAATGTTGACAGCGGTGATAACGAGGTCAAGGTCTTCACTTTCGACCCGTTCTAGCAAATGGTCTAGCGCATCAGGCATATCAATGCCGATTTGCACTTCACGCACGACACGCTCAAACTCTGTTTTTGTTGGCTCTGGCGCATCTTTCGCAATGGCTTCCATCGCCTGTAGTACAGAATAGCCCGAGCGCAGCGCATTCACCCACAACCCTAATGTGTCGGGTAATTGGGTTTCAAAATCGATCAAGCGTTTGCTGATTTTGCGCGCTACGTAAATGCGCGGGAAAAAGAATCCAACAAAACCAGCAATAATTGACATGATTAAATCGCCACTGAAGAGTACAAAATACCCCACTGCAAAGAAACCTGCCATGCTGATAATGTGCAATACGGCAAATTCAGCGACCGTTAGCTTCAAATCTGCGCGAGAAAGCTGTCGCCTCCACTTTTTACCAAACCCCCTCTCGGTAAGGATATTATCAATGGCTTTCAGCGCTTGTCCCCGATCCTGCGCTGATGTGCTGCTCGTTTCCTCGTCGTCTTCAACCGTGCCAGAGAGAAAAGATTGGTACTCTTGCTCTTGCTGCTCATAACGCCCTAAGCGCTCTTCAACTAAATCGCGTTCAGAGCGGGCTGTCCAAATACCAATTGCAACAATAACAACAGCTAACAACCCTGCGCCGCCAAGTATCAATAATTGTTCTGGTGCCATAACTTACCCCACTATCTGCCGTTTTGTACGGTTTGGGTAATACTTAATATATGGGGAGTACAATCGCGATGTACTCCCCCCCTTACTACTATAATACCGGAAAATGGCTACCGATTCTCATGCTATTTGGTAGAGTTTGGCAACTCTAACGCCGCCCACCAATGCCAAAGACCGATGGCGGTAGATGGATGCCAGCATCTTCTAGCCGATCAATGAACTTCGGACGAATACCCGTTGGGCGAATACGTCCCACAATTTTACCAGCTTCAAAACCTGTTTGTTCAAATTCAAAAATGTCGGACATGGTAATCATCTCACCTTCCATGCCCTGTACTTCGGTGATGAAGATGATTTTACGAGAACCATCCCGCAGACGTTGCTGCTGACAAATTAAATCCACCGCACTGGCGATTTGCTCACGAATCGCGCGCACGGGCAAGTCCATACCTGCCATCAAACACATCACCTCTAGACGTGAAATTGTATCACGAGGAGAGTTCGCATGGAGCGTCGTCAGCGAGCCATCGTGACCAGTATTCATCGCCTGCAACATGTCTAACGCCTCGCCACTACGACACTCCCCAACAACGATACGTTCAGGGCGCATACGCAAGCAGTTAACCACCAAGTCACGAATGGTGATTTCACCTTTACCCTCGATATTGGGTGGCCGACTTTCTAGTGTGACTACATGCTCCTGCTGTAGCTGAAGCTCCGCCGCGTTTTCTACAGTGATGATTCGTTCCTCATTTGGGATAAAACTAGAAAGCACGTTGAGCAGCGTCGTTTTACCAGAGCCTGTACCGCCAGAAACAATGATGTTCAAACGTGCCACCACACAACCGCGCAAAAAATCTGCAATCTCAGGCGTCATAGAGCCGAAGCGGATAAGGTCTTGGATAGTCAGCGGCTTTTTGAAGAACTTACGAATGGTGATTGTAGGACCATTGAGGGCGATAGGGCGGATGACGACATTTACACGAGAGCCATCTTGCAAGCGGGCGTCCACCAGCGGCGAGCTTTCATCAACACGGCGGCCTAGAGGCGCAACAATACGGTCAATAATGCGGAGGACATGGTCATCATCATCAAAGGAAATGGGCACGCGCACCAAATTGCCCTTGCGCTCCACAAAGATATTCTTTGGCCCGTTGACCATAATTTCTGTGATCGTGTCGTCAGCGAGCAATGGCTCTAATGGCCCTAAGCCCAGAATATCTGCTACGATGGATTCAAATAGGCGATGCCGTTCTGCGCGAGATAGCACCATGCTTTCTTCGGCCAGAATGGCATTGAATAGTTCTTCAATCTGGCGGCGAACTTCATCTTTACGAGTTACATCTAGAGATTGGTCGAGTTCATTCAACAGCTTATTCTGAACACGGTTTTTCAAGTCCAAATAAGCCATTTCACGGTTGCGACCACCGCTATCTGGGCGGGTTGCCGCAGCACGGCGCTGTTGTGCTGCTTGACGTGCTGCACGACGATCGTCGCCATCATCCCCGCCGCCAGAACCGCCGGAACCGCCACCTTTTTCAATTCGCCGCAATAGAGACATCTACAATTCCTCCAGCTACTCTTGACCTAACGCCCAAATAAACGCAGGCCGGGTTTCGATTTTTCGCTTTTCTCTTCTGCCTCTTCTTCCAAATCCCCCATTAATTCGGCCATAAGTGCATCTGCCAAAGCGATATATTGTTTGCTTGGGGGCTTATTGGTGTCGCGCTCGGCAGCGATAACCGGCACGCCTTTATTCACCGCATTGAGGATAATACGCTCTTCCACAAGTGGTATCTTCTCTCGTACAGGACGTTTTAGATAACTTTGGATTTTCTCTGCTGAAATCCCGCCTTGGCGTCTTTGCCTGTCATCTACCGCACGATTGACCACGAGACAGGCTTTCTCTGGTGGGTAACCTAGCTGGTCAAACAAATCCAACATCAGCCGCGCGTTTTTGATGCCGGGTAATGTTGGTGGTGTAATGAGTACAATACGAGTGGCAATATCAAGCAAGCTAGCGAGGGTTTCATCAAGGTGCGAGCTTGTATCAACCACGATAAAATCGTAATTGCTACGCACTTTTTCCAAGATAGAAGCTACCGCATCGGGATTGTCTCGTATGATGATGTCCGCTTGCTCTGGGCGTGGTGGTGCTAACAAGACTTTTAAGCCGCTATCATGCACCATCACGATATTCTCAAATAGCTCGGTATCTAAATCTTCAACAGATTCGGCCAACTCTAACAAAGTTGCCTGCCCATGCATGTTGAGGAAAACACCAACATCGCCAAATTGCAAATCGGCATCGACAAGGAGGACTTTAATCCCCTCTTTCATCAAGCCAGATGCGAGATTAGTGGCTATTGTTGTACAGCCAGCCCCACCTTGCGGGCTATACACAACGATGATATGACCAGCCCGCTCTCCTTCACCACGAACCTTCTTTCTATCTTCCAGAATCATCTCGCTCATTTGCGACATCTGGTGGCGGATAGGCTCGTATTGATCATAAACATTGCGAACTGTTTCGTACAGTTCATCCATGTTAACGGGTTTGGCCAAGAAGTTGCGAGCACCTGCAAGCATGGCTTTACGGATATAATCCGTATCGGTTTGAACAGACATCATGATGACACCCGCTGTGGGGACGGCCTTGGTAATCTGGTTGGCTGCCTGAAGGCCGTCCATATCGGGCATATTGATGTCCATGATAATGATATCCGGGCGTAACTCTTTGGCCATTTCAACGCCTTCACGCCCGTTAGCTGCTGCGCCAATGACTTTGAAATCTGGCTCAAACGCCAGTAGTTTTTTGATGTTCTCCCGTGTTTCGGGAATATCATCTACCAACAGAATAGTGATAATCCGCTTCTCGCCTTGCTCGTTACTCATACCAGCCCCTAACTCAACTCAATCAACTAATTGCCGCCACCACTATTGTTACGCAAGCTAATTTGGTTGCCAACAAATAACTGGCGGATGCTTGTAATAGCGGGTTCAAGCGCAAATGGGCGGCGCGGTGGTAGCTCAACTTGGAAATTCTGCATCAGGTAATCTAATGTGACTGCTTCTGTTGGAATTTGCGATGTATCTGTTGCAGAACGTAATGCAAAGGTGATGGGGAGGCGCGCTTCAATAATCCACGTTAAGACAACAGCATCTTGTGGTGGCACGCCTAGCGTGATGATGTCTGGGCGCGGGGGAACAGGCGTTGGTGCTTGGGGCGTGCCTCTTCCGCCTGCCGGTGTCGCTTGTTCTGCTTGTACGGGCGTGGGGGTTGGTGCAACGCCAAATATGCGTCCATCATACGGAAAGTCGCCAACATGAATGACTAGCGCGTCTTGGATTGTTCTTTGGGTGACTAATCTGGGACGCTGAGGTTCTGATGGCCCAAGAACAACCGAACCTAACTGATTCACATCTGGCCGTCCCTGAATACTCTGGCTAATCTCAATAGAACCAGTATCTGGGTTGGTGGTGTAAAGCGTGACAGAATTTGGTTCGATGCTTTGGAAAATTTCGTCCACATCCACGAATAACATGGATACAATCACATCCACCCGATCACCACCTTGAATAGCATAGGCTACACTCGTCAAGCGATCCATAGGAACAGCCACTGCTACACGATTGCTGGGGAGGATGGCCGCTGCATCTGAGCCTACATTTGCTAGATTGGTCAAATCCTCAGCAAGCATACGGAATAGAATGGGTTGCTCGCGGAAAATGTCGGTACGAGCAATCTTCCCTACCACATCTTCAAGGTTGGTAACAGCATCTAGCGGAGCATATTCTTCTGGCCACGCCCGTAAATCAACACCATTAGGCGGAATACGGGTGCCACGTGGCAATGATTGTACTGCCACAACGATGTTCACCACTGGAATAGGCGTGGCGACCGGCGTCGGAGTGTCTTGGGGCTGGGCAGTTACATTACCTCCACTTGTGCCCGGTTGGGTGGTGTTTCGCGGTGTTGAGGGCTGCCCACCTAATAAAAGTGCAGCAGCAACACCACCAATGACAATAATAAAGGCAAAAATCAGTAATAAACGAAGTCGACCTTGCATAAATTCCTCCAATAGGGTGGTTGCTGTCGGCCTGTACTTTTTATCTTAATTTACCGACCGGGCACACTACGCTTGCTTTTAGTGTAGTGCAAGCCCTTGAATTGTCAAACAGGCCGATTGTCCTAAAGTATTGTTATATACCAAGTCCTCACCAAAAATTAGCCAATGATGCTCGCAAAGCACCATCGGGAACTTACTCACCTGCAGGGATTTCTAACCGAACGGTAGTGCCTTCAGTCTCGCTGCTTTCAATAGCAATTTTACCCCCGATTAACTCCATTTTCTCCTTAAGGGTTAACAGCGCTTCACCTCGCCCATCTAAATGTGTCCCTTCTTCAGCCTCAAAAATTGGCGTTGGGTCAAACCCCCGCCCATCATCTTCAACAACAATGCGGATTGGGTCTGATGTTAGGTCTAGTTTGATGTCAATATGGGCTGGGCTGGCATAATCGCGGGCTTGCACCATAAGTTCTTGAATGCTGCGGAAAATGAGCACCTCGCGATGCGTCTCTAAGCGACGGTCTTCGCCAACAATATCTTCATTGACCTCGATGTCGTTTTTCTGATGGAAAGATTTGGCATAAGTGCGTACGGTTGATGCCACGCCTAAGTCATCTAGCATCATTGGGCGTAGGTCAAAGATGAAGTCGCGAACTTTTTGGAAAGTAACACTAGCGGAAGTTTTTAGGTTTTCAAGCTCTTCTGCAGCACGGTCTGGGTCGCGGTCAAAAAGACGTTGACAAATTTCCGCTTGCAAGATGAAATTTGTCAGCGACTGGGCTGGCCCATCATGAATTTGCCGAGCTAGTTTGCGCCGCTCATCTTCTTGCGCTTGCACAATACGGATAATATTGCTTGATTGTCGAGAGCCAGCGTCTATTTCCTCGCCGCCAGCCTCCAACATATCTACACCCTGAAGCGCACTCAATACTTGTGCAAGAATTTGTTGAGTGCTTTCTAACCGTTCATAGTTTGCTTCAAATTTTTCAAGTTGGCCGCGCATCGTTGCTAAACGGAAACGCGCGTCCAAAGCCTCTTCATATTTATCCCGAATATCTTGGCGCGGCACGGTGTCCAAATTGTCCTGTATATTGCGCAGTTCTGTTGCGAGGTTGCTGTTACGCTGTTGTTCGCGGTCTACTAGTTGCTGTGTTTGCTCAATTTGGGCTTTAATTTCTGATAGTTGGCGGCGAATAGCGCTGAGTTCATTAGCGACTAAGTCAACAATTTCTGCACGAGGGTCTTCGTTAATGAGGTCTGCTCGGTTATCCATTTTTAACCACCCCGACTCTTAATTATCTATATCATGCATGCGTACCCACCCCCGCCGTAATGCGGTGACTGCGGCTTGGGTACGGTCTTCAACATTGAGCTTACGAAGAATAGACGTCATATGATTTTTAACCGTTTGCTGGCTAATGCCTAACCGGTGAGCAATCTCTTTATTACTCATCCCATGGGTCACATATTGCAAAATTTCCATCTCTCGCGGGCTAAGCGGAATAAAATGTTCTTCCGCATCAATCATATACGGTCCAGCAATAGCTTCAATATGTTCACTAATCCACGTTTCTACTTCTTGTGATGACATTTGTTGGTCATCAATAATATATAGGCCTGCTGCTGCGGCACGAATGATATTGACTAACTGTTCGGGTGTTACATCTTTAGCACAATAAGCGGCTGCACCAGCACGCATGGTATGTAAAACCTGCTCTTCATCATGATAGGCGGTTAACATAATAATCGCCACTTCATGATTTTTGTTTTTTAATTGCCGAGCGACCTGTAAGCCATTCATCGTTGGTAAATTGATATCAAGCAACATGACATCTGGTTGTAATTGTTGGGTTGCATCTAACGCCTCTTGCCCATCTTCACAATGGCCGATTACAGCGATATCATCTTCAAGTTCTAAGGCGCGTTCCAAGCCTTGCCGAAAAAGCGGATGATCATCCACAATCAAAACTTTTATTGTATGTTTTTCCGGTTGTGGGCGTTTTGTTGATTTGCCCATATCTACTGATGGCGGTCTGCTACTACACTTGCAGGACAGATACCGCCCCTCCTTTCCCTACGGAATGCACCATTACTTGAGTATATTGTACCGCACTCGCGCATTTTTCGGGGATTCTACAACCCATTTTGCAAGCATTGACAAGTTGTAAACATATTGGCAGTATACAACTAAACTGCGAGGCATCGCAACAAAACGGTAAAATCAATACTTTTTGAACAATAAACTGCCGTATGGCCAGTACCTCCTCGCAATAATCTCAAAAGTACATGGGTTTACACAAAAGGTGGGGGGCCGGTTGAAACAACAAACCGAAAAAGGACTGGTTTATTATCAATTTGAGAGTTTGCTACCAGCAAAACATGGTATTTTTACTCGCAAGGGCGGGGTGAGTCAAGCGCCTTGGGCCTCGCTGAATATGGGCGGCAATGTGGGTGATGCCCCCCATGCTGTACGCCGCAACCATGATTTGATGTATGAGGCGCTTCAGGTCAATCAAGAGCGTGTGTGTACGGTGTGGCAGGTACACAGCGCCGATACAGTCATTGCTTATCAGCCTGTGAAAGGGCGGCGGTGGCTAGCTCTAGCCGATGGCCTCATTACAGACCGTACCGACACGCCTTTGGTGATGCGCTATGCCGATTGTGTGCCTTTATTGTTTCTGGACCCTGTGCAAGGGGTGATTGGTATAGCCCATGCTGGCTGGCGCGGTACTGTCTCTGGCGTGGGTTCTCGCCTTGTCCAAACAATGATACAGGCTTTTAACTGTAAACCCTCCAATATCCGCGCTGGCATTGGGCCAAGTATCGGGCCAGACCATTATCAAGTTGGGGAAGAAGTGGTTGAAGCTGTGCAAAAACATTTTGGCACAACCGAAGGCTTGATTATGCGTCATCCAGATGATGGTACAGCATACCTGAATCTATGGGAAGCAAACCGCCTGGATTTACAGCGGGCTGGTGTTGAACAAATTGAATTGATAGCCATTTCTACCTATAGCAATACCGATGAATTTTTCTCGCATCGTGCCGAAAAAGGGAAAACAGGGCGTTTTGGAGCAGTCATTTCGCTATGACCACAGCAGAACACATTGCGGCTAATGTTGAAAAGGTTCGTTTGCAGATAAGCGCTGCCTGTGAACGGTCTGGGAGAAATCCAGATGATGTCACGTTAGTTGCCGTTAGCAAGAAGCATTCACCCGCTTCGATACAAGCGGCATGGACTGCTGGTGTGCAACATTTTGGCGAAAATCGCGTAGAAGAAGCTGAGGCTAAAATACCTGTGGCCAATGCTTTGATTGACCAGCCGGTAACATGGCATATGATTGGCCATATCCAAAGCCGCAAGGCGCGTTACATTCCCCATTTGTTCCAAATGGTTCATTCGGTAGATAGTCTGAAATTGGCGCAAAAACTTTCAAATTATGCGCAGGCAATTGCCATAAACTTGCCCGTTCTCATCCAAATGAATATCGCAGGAGAAGCGCAAAAAAGCGGCTTGTGGGCAAAAGATTGGCAGGTTGATGCAACCGTGTACCAGCAACTTGTGGATACCATCTCGCAGATAAATCAGCTGCCGTCTTTAATGGTGCAGGGTTTAATGACTATGGCGCCCATTGTCTCCATACCGGAACAGGCGCGCCCTGTTTTTACGAGCCTTGCAACCTTGCGCCTGCGCTTAGAACAGTCTCTTGAATTCTCTTTACCCCATTTAAGTATGGGGATGACTGACGACTATCCAGTTGCCGTTGAAGAAGGGGCAACATTGGTTCGTATCGGTAGGGCTATTTTCGGCTCTCGTGTATGAAAGGTAGATGTTTATGGGCATTGTCGGTTTTATCATTTTCCTACTGCAAATCTATTCCTATATTTTGTTAGCACGCGTTTTGCTCAGCTGGTTTCCTAATTTAGACCGCAGCAACCCAACAGTAGACGCGATTGTCCGCACACTCTATAGCTTGACAGAACCTGTCTTAAGCCCTATTCGCAATGCTTTGCCACCAACCGCAGGGATTGATTGGAGTCCTTTGATAGTTTTTCTGGGAATTACTGTTTTAATCCGTCTTCTGATCGCCTTTTAACTGTAGTGCGCTTGTGCTTAAGCCTCGCACGTGATACCATCGCTGTATAAATACAATGCGGCTTGATTTAAGCCCGCACTTCAGCAGAAGAGGTCCTATTATGGCTGAGCGTAAATTTGAAATTACAGATGCAACCGGTGGAGCCGCTTTTACTGTGCGTGTTGTCACTCGTGCCGCCCAAACGGAAATCGCTGGCTTCCAAGAAGATGGCGCCGTGAAAGTCCGTTTAGTGCAATCGCCTGCGGGTTCTCCAGAAGCCAATCAAGAGCTTGTCAACTTTTTGGCTGAAAAGTTGGGCGTTGATGCCAGAAAAATCGAAATTGTCGCTGGCAAAGAAGGGCGCGATAAACTCGTTAGCGTTGAAGGCATTTCTACGAGCGACGTAGAATCACGGCTGAGAGAAGTGTAAACTCGCTCATTACCGTTTTGACAGTGCAGCAGCTCTGCCCAATTCTGAAAAGCAGAGCTGCCTTTGACTTGCTATCGCCTTTTTAAGCTAAAAGGGCGCTGGTAAGGTTTGCCCAAGATGTAACTGTAATTTCCCCAACGCTTCATAAGCCGTTAGCTGTAGCGCCTCATCCTGCATGCGGAATAGCTCATAAAGATGCGCCGTATGTTCAATAATTCCCAATTGACCAATCGTCATTGTGGAAAGTGCCTGTATTTCAGGGTTGGGGTCTTCTAAAGCGCGTTGCAATAATTCTCTGCCAGTAATGTCTTCTGGCAGGTCATCAATACGCTCCATCGCCCAGCGCCTTAACCAACCAATGGCCTCGATACGGGGATACGCCTTTACCCCTTCTAAAATGTTGTTGTTGATGTCTTGAAACGCTTGCTGGGCTGCCGATTGCACATACCATTGGGGGTCTTCTAACGAGGCGCGGTACAAGGCCAAAAGCGCCCATGGCGTGCGAACGCGCTTTAACCCAAAAATAGCCGCACGACGGATGAACATTTGCTCATGGCTGACGGCATCATACAAAACCCGATAGCCTTCATCAGGTATGGCGGCAAAAGTCTCTGCCGCTGCTTGCCGCACTAAATCCGACCCTGTCATCAGTGCATGGGCAATTGCTTCTAAGGCTGCATCGGTGCGCAATGCCCCTAGACCGAGCACTGCCGCAACTTGCACATTCTCTTCTTCGTCCCCTAAGGCATTTTCTAGGATATGAAGACTGTCTTCATTACCGAGCGCGCCTAAGCCTAAACACGCCATTTGACGCACTATTGGCGAACTAGAACGCATTGCCCGCGCAAAGATATTGACCGCTTCCGGCGCTCTCGTTGCAATTAATGCGGCAGCTGCACGCTCGCGAATGGAGGGGAACACATTGTCAGCATTGAGTATGGTATCCAGTCGCTTTAATACCGTGTCTCGCCAAGGGGTTTCTGCTGGTGCATATGCTACCCAGCGCGCGACTTCGAAAATATGATGATATAGAATATCTTTTGCCGCATTCAATCGAGCTTGTAATGCTGGCTCAATATCTTGCCCCGCCGCGAAAGCAATCACTGATGACCATTTGGGCATAAGGGCGACTGCTTCTAAATCCTCTGCCCTCAATGTGCGGATTAAGCGGCTAGCGAGGTAATCCGCCACGATTGGATGCTTGAAGCGGTAGCGCCCGCCCCGTAATTGGGTGATAATCCTAGCTTTTTCCAGAATTTGCAGCACTTTTTGCGCTGACTTTTTGGCGCGTTGCTCAGCTTTCGTCTCCGTCGGGGCGGCCTCCGGTGCTGCTTCAGGTGTTTCTGTTGCATTCGCATCTGCCGTTTCCTCAGCGCCGCCTTCAAAAAGCTGCATAAGTTTATCAAATTCCGTGCCATCATCCCCAGCGGTTTCTACGACTTGTTCAAACTCGGCAGTAACATCGCTACTTATCGCTTGTACTTCTTGTGTTGTAATTGGCGAAGTAGAATTGATGAGGTCGTCTATTGTGAAATACCCTTGCTCAATTTGAATAGCTGCCGCTTCAGATAAAATGCCCCACGGTGGATTTTTGACGAGGTCTGTCAGGTATTTCTCTACCCACATCGCTGGCAAGTCAGTTTCCCCCTCAGAAAGCAGGTACAAAGTGCGGAGGGCTAGCTCTGCTGGTAGCAAGGCATGAGTAGCGACATGTGCCTGCTCTATCGTGATAGGGGCTAAAGTCGCCCGCCTCTTGTCAATGATTTCTGCCCAATGTTCAACGATATTCTCTATATATTTGTGCCTCGTATTGCTATCCCACGGCCTTAAGAAAACGGGAGTAAAGCCTAATCGTGTTAAATCCCCATAGCCATTTGCTGAACCTGTGATGATGATGAAGTTTTGTTCGTAGACCTCTAAAAAGGCTTTTAGCCATGCCCGTACCAGCGGCTTTTCTTCGTCACTCAATTCATCATAACCATCGAGCAATACTAACGCGCGCCCTTCGTTGAGCCGTTTGTAAATAGTGCGCGGCATTGTCTTTGCTGTAATTCGGCTAACTTGGTATTGCAAAGCTCTAACTAGCGGTTCTGCTGGGTCTACTTGGCGTGAAAACTCACCAGAAGCTAAATGTAAATTACCTAGATGAATATATAGCGGGGCTAAGAACTTAAAGCGCGATGGTGGCGTTTGGCGTTCTTGTGCACCTTCCCCTTGGTCTTCAGACATTTGCTCTTGTGCCCGCGTGGCTAAGTACATGCGCTCTTTAATGCGCTCAGCACGCTCTTGCGCGCTTAATTTAGCCTCTTCTTCGTCTAACTCTTGCTGAATAACATCTGGTGGCGGTGTGAAATCAACAATCCCCAACCCCCATAAAGCAATCGCCAATAGGGCTGTAGTTCGCCCGCTGCCCGGCAAACCGAGCAAGGCTAGTGTATGGTCACCACGTCCTAAATCTTCAACCGATAAAGTCTCAAGATTATATGATTCTGCTAGATAGGGGAAATCAGGCGGGAAGGGAACAATGCTGAAAACATCATGTACCACATCTTCTTCATCTTGTGGCTCTGGTATAGGCGGGGCGGGGATAAAACGAGGCTCCACGATAATATCCGTAAGTTTGACGCGCTCCCCAAATAAATGAGAACTTTCCGCTTGTTTCAGCAAGTCCCGTACATAACGGCTATCTGCGCTTCTCGTGGCCTCTGTTTGGGCGGTTTGCGCGCGGTTCAATGCTGCATCCCGTGCCGAAGCCAGCATATGACGGGAGCGATATATCGCATAAGCAGTTGCTAAACCCGCCACATAACCTATACCAAAATTTTGATAATCAAATTCCATCAGTTCCCCTCCAACACGGTATTTCGGTGCGTTGGTTATTTTGTCGCCAAAATGCGCCCACAATTCGAGCAATATACTAACTGGTTACCATGCCGCACCGCCTGTAGCGTAGCGGTGGTTTGGGCAACGCCACATACACCACAGTTTGGCCCATCTAGCACTGCAACAGGCCTATAGCCCTTTTGAGGCCGCATATCCTTATAAATTTTTAGCACATCTTCATCGATGGTGGCTTGTGCGGCGCGATATTGCTCCATTGCTTGGGCTAAAGCTTGCTCCAACTCCGCCTTTTCATCAAGCAAAGATTGGTGTTTGCTCGCCGCGGCCTCTTGAACTTGCTTGAGGTTAGCTTGAGCCGCCGTTAGAGTGGCTTCAACATCCTCAATTTCCATCATCAGTTCCAGCATACGGTTTTCTAGTTCTTCGCGCCAATTTTTAAGCGCTTCGATTTCTCGCTGTAAATCGGTCAGTTCTTTTGGGTTTTTAACTGTGCCGCTATAGAGCTTCTCTTCAGTGCTTTTTTGTTTCGTTTCGTTGGTCTGAACTTCTAGTTCTAAATCAAGTAAACGCGCCCGCAAGGGTTTTAGTTCGGCTTCTACTTTTTTCACCTGTTGCCTTGCAGCAGTGACTGCCGCATTATCATTGAGAATATCATCAATTTCTTGCAGGCGTTTGCGCTTCTGCCTTATTGCTAGTTCAATATTTTGAAGTTGCAAAAGGGCTTGTGCTTGCGTCATAGGTCATGGCCTTTACTGGCAACTCGCTAAACTTGGGCTACAATGATGACGAGGCTTGCTTCAATGGATGCTCCCATCTTCTAATAAGCAAGCTGGCTTGTTCTAAACATATAACAGGTTAAACAAACCTGCATTTATCATACCGCGATTTAGCGTTACTTGCCTTAAATTGAGGATGGTGAAGTGATGAATTCTGGCGATGTCGGGCATATCCAACAGCAAGAATGGCGCTGGCTAATCATAGCAAGTAGCGCACTCGTCTTCTTGGCATTTGCCCCATTTTTGTGGATAGCGATTGCAAACCCTGCTGGCGATGGCTGGCAGTTTATGGGGGTATTACATGATTATCGCAACGGCGCCGCTTTGCTTGCCAAAATGCAGCAAGGCGCTCAAGGGGAATGGCTAACCCAATTTCATCATACCCCAGAGCCGCATGTAGGTGCGATTGTTCAAATTCTTTATACTGCTCTAGGGCAATTGACCCGTTTTATTGGCATTTCCCCCATTGTGATTTTCCATGTTGCCAGGGTAGGGGCTTCCTTTTTGATGTATATCGCCCTATATCAACTCGCTGCAACTATCTGGTCACATATTCGAACGCGCCGCCTTTTCTTTGTTATTGTCTCTCTAGGTGCAGGGTTTGGTTGGATATGGTTTTTCTTGACCAATGATGCCAATATCCCCGATTTGAATATGCCCCAAATGTTTGTTTTTTATAGCACCCTTATCAATATTCATTATCCCTTAGCCATTGCTGCCATCTCTATTCTGACCGCCATTATGATTGTCGCATTACGCCCCGGTATGGAAGAGTCGCCCACGCTACAAAATGGCGGGCTGATGGCCTTTCTCTTGAGCATTGCATTAGCATTTTTGTACCCTGAAGCGCTTGTGCCTTTTGGGGCCGTTCTGCTGATATTGAGCGTTCGCATGTGGTTGAAGCGCCGCCGTTGGGTCACTCATGAGTGGCGTTGGTCTCTGTGGATTTTATTGCCACCGTTGCCCGTTATCGCTTATGACTTGCTCACCATTATTACAAATCCAGCTATGGCAGAGTGGAATAGACAGAATGTTAGCCCTGCGCCTAATCCATTTACCCTCGTAATCGCATTTGGTATCCCACTGATTTTTGCCGTTCCCGGTCTTTATCGCGCTATACGCCGCTTCGAGCCTGATGGTGACCAGTTTATGCTCTTATGGTTGCTGGCCATGCTCATCGCTATATATCTGCCCGGCACCGTGCAGGCGCGCTTTGGTTTGGGGTTAATTATCCCAATTGCCTATTTTGCTACCCGCGCTTTGGTTGATTTTTGGCTACCTATCATGAAATTACGCCCGTTAATAGTTGTTGCGCTCATCCCTATTATGGCTGGTAGCCAGCTATTCTCCCTATTTTTTCCCATCGTGCCATTAGTTGTTGGACGGCCACAAGATGCACGAGGTCTGCTTTTAGAGCGAGACTATCTAGCAATGTTTGAATGGCTAGATACACAAATTCGCCGCGATGATGTCGTTGTTTTAACATCACCTAACGTAGGCATCTGGTTGCCCGTATGGACAAATGCCCGCGCTGTTTATGGTCATCCCGTAGAAACTTTCGATGCTGATGTGAAACGCCGCGCCGTTATCCGTTGGTACCAAGAGGCTACAGATGAAATGTGTGCCCCTTTATTGGAAGGGCAATATACTTTTGATCCAGACTTTGATTATCGCGTTAGCTTTGTCTTGATTGGACCAGAAGAGCGTTTGCTAGGTGGTATTCATTGCCAAGATACCCTGATTCCACTTTTCGGATATGGTAGTGTCAGTGTTTATCGTCCTTAATCGGAGAGTCATACTGTGTTATTTCACCCATCACCGCGTAAACGACGCCGCTTACAACTGGCGATTTCCGAACGCCGCCTGTTACTTATGCTGGGCGATGCCTTCATGGTGCTTTTGGCCGTCCTCATTGCGCTTTATATTTGGGCGCGTGTGGCGGATTATGCCTTTACCCTATCATTTATCCTCCCCCAAAGCTTCTGGTTTATTGTGTTGGTTTTCTTATGGTTTATTTTGGCCAGTGCTAACGATTATTACGATTTGAGATTAGCTGCCAATCGCCTCGCTTCCCTACAACGGCTCTTTGGCATTACTTTACAAATGCTAGTGGTTTATCTGCTTGTTTTTTTCCTTTCCCCACGGGGTTCGCTTCCCCGCTTATTCATTCTTTACTACGGGATTGCTTCGTTCATACTGTTAGC
>WGEI01000218.1 GCA_015492875.1 Anaerolineae bacterium
GCGGTTGTCGCTGCCGGTGGCCTCGCTTGTGATTTTGGTTGGCGTGCCCGTGCCATCGGCCAGTCGCACGTAAATATCAAACTGGTTGGGGTTGTTGACCTGTGCGGCAGCATAGGCGATTTGTGTGCCATCTGGCGACCAGACTGGCGCTTCCTCGATGATGCTGTTGAAATCAGTCGTGAGGGAACGTCGTACATCCGGCCGTGATACAGAGATGATGACAATATCTGGCCCTGGCGTTGGGCTGTTTATGTCGTCGCGGATAACGGCGATTTGCGTGCCATCTGGCGAGAGAGACGGCCACGTATATGTGGCTTGGTCAGAGGTGATGCGGACGAAGCCACCGGAGAGGTTGAACATATACACCTCTTGCGTCAGGGTATCTTCTGCTTGCGCCACGAAAATGATTTGTGTGCCATCAAAAGACCAGCGGGGCATCATCGGGTTTAAGATGGCTTGCGTGCGCACCCACTGGGCAGATAGGGCATCGGGCTGGCTGCCGTTGCGATTGATGGCGAATAGGCCAGTGCCGCCCATCGTGAAAGATTGGGTATAGATGAGGCGGAGGCCGTCGCGCGGGTCAATGATGACGTGTTGCGCGGGGTCGTCGGTGATGGTGGTGTAGTTGTTCGCGCCACCTTGTAGCTCATAGACACGCGCCTCTAAGAACCCGTTGTTCAACAGGTCACGCCCGCCCCAGCCGCTGATGACGCCGGGAAGTTGTGGCGCGGGCAAGGCCGTTGGGCGGACGAAAACGGTGGGCGTTGGCGTGGGCGATTGCGCTGGCGTCCATGTTGGCGGCAGTTCCACGCTACGGGTTGGCGAGGCGCTTGGTGTAGGAGAGGCGAGTGCAAGTTGCGTGGCCATGACGATTTCCGCTGTGGCCGTCAGGTTGGTAGCCGCTTCTTGTGTGGCGGTTTCGCGCGCTTGTAGCGTCTCCGTTGGGGCGCGTTGCAGGAGGGCGACTTGTGTGGCTTCGGCGGCTTGGCGAGCGCGGTTTTGGCCGGTGATGGCGATGATGATGACCAGCAGCAGCACGACAACCACAGCGATGGCGAGACCAGCGATTTGAAGTTGGCGGCGGGTGATGCCGGGCAGCACTTCTTCATTCGCGCGGGAGGACTTGCGCTGGGTATCGAGCTTGATGAGTAGCTTTTGCGCGGTTTCGTTCTCTGGGTCTAATTGCAAAACGGTGGTCAAGCAAATGCGCTTTTCGTCGGGGTCTTCCACGACGCGATAGAGCCAAAGCCACGCGGTGACATTTTCGTCATCCTGTTCAATCACTTGTTCAAAAATTTTTCGGGCGGCCTCAGTATCGCCTTGTTTGGCGGCGGCCACACCTTTTTTCAGTAAGTTTCTAATTTCTTCGTCCACGAGAGCTGTTCCTTATCTAACGGTTTTCCGGTAAAAGAAAGAGCCGTTCTGGTTTATACATGATATACCTATCCTCGCGCTCGTTGTCGGTGAGTTGGACAAGCGCGTCGCCACGACGGCTGATGAGAAAGAGGTTGAAGGTATCGTTAATTCGATTAGAGCTAAAGGCGATGAAACGGTCATCTGGTGTGAAGACGGGATTGCGGTCTTCAGCGTCGCCGTCGTCAATCGTGAGGCGGAAAGAGGCTTGACCACTGGCCTCCATGATGTAGACATCGCTATCGCCACTGTAGTCGCTGATATAGGCGATATACGCGCCATCATGAGACCATGACGGTTGGTAACTCGCGCCACCAACATCGGTCAATTGGGTGATTTTGCCCACTTGCATCTGTTTGGCCTCGTCAGACTCTGGGTCTATGCCTTCTGGCAGTGGCGGGCGGTTATCGTCGTTATATAGCTCTAGCGAGAAAATTTCCGTCAGGCCGGGCGAAGTGCTATCTGAGGCGTAGACGATGCGGCTACCATCGGGAGACCAAGCCGGGTCGCGGTCGATGTCGTCGTTAAACGTGAGCTGAACGGGAATGGGGTTGTCTACATCAATCATCCATAGCTCATCATCGCCATCCCAATCCGAGACGAAAACTAACAAGCGCCCGCCCGGCGCCCAAGAGGGGCTGTGGACATCGGCGGTATTGAACTCGGTGACCTGTACCGCCTCTTGCGGATTATCAGCTGGGGCGACGAATATCTCAGTGAAGGCGCTACCGTCGGGATGCTCTACAGGCAAGACGAGGGCGAGTTTTGTGCCATCGCGGCTATAGACCACATCTTGCACCCGATCCATGATGAGCGTTTCGCCGCTGCCATCGCCATTGATGCGATACAGGTCGGCATAGGTGGCGTCTGGCTGGCGGCTGGTGTAATAGGCGGTGAAGAGCGCTAAGGGGTAAGGCGTCACCGTAGGCGTTGGCGTGTTGGTGGCGGTTGGCGTATGGGTCGGCGTGAAGGTCGGGGGCAAGGTGGGCGCGCTACGAGTGACGCGCTCAATATCCACCGCAACGGCGGGCACAGTCGCGGGCGGTTGGGTGGGGAAAACGGGCGTGCGCTCGTTGATGGATGGTGTGGGGGGCAATGGCTCTGGGCGGTTGAAGAGCGCATTCAGCGCCAGCGCAATGCCGATGACGGCGAAGGCGATGATCGCCACACCCAAAAGCCCCATGAAGTTGACGCTACGCGCGGGCGCATCCGTTTCTGGGCGGGTAGTGCCGCGTTGCATCTGCCGCAGCTGTTCCAGTGCTTTTATGTCGTCGCTATCGCGCTCGCCTTGCATTTGGGCAATACGGGCATTGAGCTTGTCTAGCGCTTCTTGGGCGCGGCGGTTTTGTGGGTTAATTTGGAGGACACGCTGCAAGCAGGCGCGGCGTTCTTTGAGGTTGGTGACGGCGCTGGCGAGCCATATCCACGCCAGTTCGTTATCGGGGTCACTATCGACCACCTCTTCCAGCAGACGGCGCGCGGTGTTGCGGTCACCTGCCTTTGCTGCGGCGATGCCCTGTTGCAATTTGCGTTCTAATTCGTTATCGGACAATGTAACACCCTCCCGTTCGCCATTTCTTTAATCATAACTGATTCTAATGCTACCGCTAGATTTTTGCACAATCAAACGGGAGAACAAAAAAGCGCCCGTGTTTGGGCGCTCGTTGTTGTGCTGATTTAGGTTAGGCAGCTGGGGTTAGGGTTGGTCACAAGGGCCAGCTTCCGTATTCACGCAGGTGTCTGTGCTGTTGGGGTCTGCTGTGCCACCAAACGTATCCCCATAAGCGGTATCACTTCCTGCGCCGCCATCGATAGTATCATCCCCACTGCCATCGCTAAAGAAGCTATCGCCGTAAATGTGGTCATCCCCATCACCACCATGGAGGGTGTCATTGCCGCTGCCATTACCAATAGGGCTATCGCCGACGATTACGTCAAACTCATCACCGCCATAGATAGTGTCATTGCCGCTGCCATCACCTTCCTCGCTGTCGCCAATGAGCCTATCTTGACCGGCTTCACCATAGAGAGCATCATCGCCACTAC
>WGEI01000219.1 GCA_015492875.1 Anaerolineae bacterium
CAGATTGTATCGGCGTTTTTGGCTATGGCGGCGCTTCTGCTATTATGGCTCGGCGACATCGCGGGGCAAATTATTGCCGATTTGGATTGGGCGAATTTAGTGAGAAATCTCTCGCTACAGGGGCATTACTCCACGTCCTTCGCCGTTGGATTAGTTCGGGCGGAGGACATTGCTTACTATGCGGGCGTTATTGTTGTCATGTTATTCATCACCATTAAAGTTGTAGAATCGCGGAGGTGGCGATAGTGGAACGCGAGCCAATTGTTATTCGACGCGGAGCTATCGGCCAATGGGCTAGTTTTATTGGTGGCATAGCGCTGCTTGTCGGCGCACTTTCATTCTTATTCCAACGTGGCTTATCAGACCTCAGCATAGGTGCATTTATTGTTGGCGGTATCAGTACGGCTATTTGGGCATTTATCACCCCACAAGATTTTCGCAATTTCATCACAGGTAGACAGGTTCGCTATAGCACATCTGCCGTATTTTCTACCTTACTCCTCATTGGCATTGTGGGTATGGTCTATATCTTTCTACAACGCGAGGTCATCACCGTTGATATGACCGAAGGCCGACGATTTTCACTCAGCCCTCAATCGCTCGATGTGCTCGATGATGTGATGCGTGCGCCGCGTGACATTCAGCTCACTGGGTTTTATACACGGCAAGATTTGCGCCAACGAGAGGTTGATGACCAATTCTTCCGCCTATATGAAGATGCCACGGACGGCAAAATTCGCCGCGTTTATATTGACCCAGATATTCAACCCGGTATTGCCCAAAAGTTCATCGAGCGCTATGGCACGATTGAAAGCGGCTTCAATCTATTTCTATCGTTTGTTAATGAAGATGGCACTCTTGATATGGAGAGTACCATCCGTGTACCGCGCAGTGAAAGTCAAGAGCGCGATTTAACTGAATCAATATCCCGTCTACTCATTGCAGGTGAATTCAAGGTCTATTTCACGATTGGGCAAGGGCAATATGACCCGCTCGATACCACACAACAAGGCCTCTCGGGGATAGAGGCGGGCATTCGTGAAAGCGGGTTGGTAACCGCCCCGCTCGATTTAGCGGCACTGGCACAAAATGGCGCAGGAATCCCTGCAGACGCTTCAGCGGTTCTCATCATTCACCGAACCGAGCCGATGACAGAAGCGGAAATTGCTATGATTGATGAATATATGCAACGTGGCGGGGCGATATTCATCATGACCGACCCGCTATTGGCAGAAAATAGCTTTTTGAGAGAGGAAAGCGCGTTTAATAACTATCTATGGGAGCGTTTTGGCCTCAAAGCCTTAGATGCCGTTATGGTTGACCCTGCATCTAGTGGTCAAACGCCTTTAGATATTATGAGCGCCACAGTGTATTTTGATAATGATATTGGCAAGCGCCTAAATATACAAGATGACCCAGATTCCCGAACGCTGTTCCGCATCGCCCGCCCTATTCTATTAGATGAAAATCCGCCGGTGAATAACGGACGTGTGATTGATACATCGCCTTATAGCTTCGCCGAGATGGATTTGCGCGCGGTTTTCGAGACGAACACTTATCAATATGATGAAAATATCGATATACCCGGAACTCAAACGACTGTGGCTTGGGCATATGACCAAAACACTGGAGCAAAAGTATTGATTGTTGGCGATAGCGATTTCGTCACCAACGGGCAGGTAACCGCTACATTAGGGAATGCGTTGCTCTTCACGGATGGGCTGGCATGGTTAACAGGTTTTGGCGAACGGGTGAGTTTTGGCGTGCAAGCATTCAGCACTGGCTTGCCAATTTTACAGGCCGATGGCCCTACATTAGATGCTATTGCGCTATTAACTATTGTGATTATACCCGGCACAGTTTTAATCATGGGTTTGGCGATTTGGTTTAGGCGAGCACGGCGATGAAAAAACAAGGTGGACTCTTAGTTCTGGTAATCCTTTTTGTGGGTATGGCCATATTGTTGGTCATCCAAGACACGACACCGAAAACCCCAACTGTACCGCCGACGCTTCCGCCGAGTGATGTGGCTGAATCCATTCGCCTATTTCCGGGCATAGAAGTTGGTGATGTCCGCTGGCTAGAAATTGTTGATACGCGCTATGATTCGCCTTTGCGGGTCGAACGTGAAGATGCGCAATGGGTCATTACCTTACCGGACGGCAATACCCAAAATGACGCCAATATAGCGGAGAATTACATCAGCAGTATTATCGAGTTGCAGTGGACCTCTCGATTGAGCAACATTGAAGATTACAGCGTATATGGTTTAGTGACTGAGCAATCAACTATACAAGTGAACTTTGAAACTCAGGATGGGCAACAACATAAGCTCTTGTTAGGCGATATGACTGATGATGGGAGCGCATTTTATGCCCGTGTCGATGATCAAAGTGTGGTTTATCTGTTAGCCGCCCCAACAAATGACATATCATCACCGGGGTTAGCGACCCGTATTTTTCCAACAATCACACCGGAGCAGGTGATGGCTGTACGGTTAACCGACCCACAAGAGAACATTTCAATGACCATCGTTCAACAAGATGACGGCACATGGGGGCTTGCAGATACACCCCAAACGCTAGACCAAGATATTATGCTAGCGCTCATTCGGGCAGCCATTGAAATGCGCTATCGCAGGAGCATTCCACTGGATGAAACAGAAACATTAAGCACCTATGGTTTGGATGAAGAGCGTGTTTTGATGGTTGTCACTTTATTGCTGAATGACGGAAGCGGGCACAACATTGCCATTGGGGATATAACACCTATGCGAGATGCTTTTTATGCGCTTGTGGACGAGCAAGAAGAGGTGTATTTGATAGACCGTGCCCCCGATCCAGTGTCATTCTTGTTGCATTATTTCGAAGAATATAAAATTAACGCCAGATAACTTGACAAGAATGCAACAACGCGTTAATGTATTTAGGCGTGTTAGAGTATTTTATTTGATTTCTACCTCTAGATTATTTCCCCGTCTTAGGCGGGGTTTGCTGCCTAAATAAATCATCGTAACGAGTATTATTCCAAGTTCAGCTTTTTATCATCTGGCGAAAAATAACCAAAGTTTCGCCGGGTAAGTGAATTTTGCGATAAGCTCGGAGATAGAGACGGAGGTAAGCCCTGAAGCGGGCTGCGTGGGTATCCTATGATGGTACAGGTACAGATGGTACAAAATGAGCGCGAAGAATTGCGCACCCAATTAATTGAACGGGCACATAAGCAAGGGTACATCACCTATGATGAAATTTTGGCGATGTTGCCCAATGTCGAGCAGGATAT
>WGEI01000220.1 GCA_015492875.1 Anaerolineae bacterium
CGGTTGGGGTGTGGCTGATGATAGTCGTAACATGCTCTCTATGTTGCAGCGCTATGGCCAATCCCCATGGTTTACTTTGGGCGATAAAGACCTTGCTACCCACCTTTTACGTACACAATGGCTGCATGAAGGGCGTCGTTTAACCCAGATAACTCATCAGTTAGCTACAGCGTTAGGTGTTCAACATCCAATTCTCCCCATGACTGACGATGAAGCGCCTACCCGAATTGAAACTGCCGAATATGGTGAATTAGAATTTCAAGAATACTTCGTCCGCTATCGTTGGCAGCCCGTTGTGCGCCACATTCACTACACAGGCGCAGGGCAAGCACACCTAACCCCAGAAGTATGCGACGCATTACAACGAGCGGATGCCATTATCATCGGCCCATCCAATCCATGGCTCTCTATAGCGCCTATACTCGCGCTTCCACACATGAAAGAGATGCTTCTCGCACGTGATATCCCCCGCGTTGCGGTGACCCCCATCATTAACGGGCGAGCCGTTAAGGGGCCCGCAGCGAAACTTATGGCAGAATTAGGATATAAAGTATCGGCAGAATCTGTCGCCCAATACTATGGCGATTTAATCAATGGCTTCGTACTTGATGAAACCGATGCACCATTACAATTATCACATACGCGCGTTGTGGCTTTACCAACCTTCATGCAAACAGATGAAGATAAGGTCATGCTAGCACAGCGCGTTTTACATTGGATACAAGGATGGTCTTAAATGTGCGTTTGGGCAATTATACCGGTTAAGCCTTTAGGGCAGGCCAAAAGCCGCCTTTCACAGATTTTGACCCCAGAACAACGAGCTAGCTTTGCCGAAGTTATGTTGCGCCACGTGTTATCTGTTGTATCTGAATCGCGCACTGTTGTCGGCACATTAGTTGTTAGCCGCGATACGCATGTGCTGGCGATTGCCCGTGAATATGGCGCTAAAACAGTTCAGGAGAGTGGCATGCCAGAGCTGAATGCTGCGTTGGCGCGTGCAACCTCAGTGGTGAAGTCATGGGGGTGCACTTCAGTGCTTATCTTGCCGGCAGACTTACCATTTATCACCGTCCAAGATATTGAAAATATGATAAAACTTGCGCCATTTCCCCCTGCTGTTGTTATTGCGCCAGACCGCGACCGTGACGGCACAAATGGCCTTTTTATTCGCCCTCCGGGTTTGATAGAATATGCTTATGGGCAGGGGAGTTTTCAACGACATGTCGCATTAGCTAAAGAGGCTGGCGCTATTGTTCATGAATATCTATCAGAACACATGCAATTTGATGTTGACCTGCCGCAACATCTGCTTGAATACAATCAGCGTATTAAACAAGCAGACGATGAAGCGCTTAAGCTATTAGCCTCAGATACATCATTTGGCGATTAGCAAAGACTTGTATAATAGACTGCAAACAGGGGAGGCTGCCTTCATATAGCACGCCTCCCTAATTGTCTATATCAACTTTTAAGTTGAATGCTGCTTTTATGATTTTTATTGTTAGGAGTAAAAAATGGCAGACCGCGTAGCACTTTACTTACAAGATGCTCACGACATACGTGAGGCCATGGAGTATGTTCAATATGCTGAATCACGTGGCTTTGAAGCTGTTTGGCAAGCAGAAAGCCGTTTGGTTCGTGATGCGATTGTCCCTATGTCCGCTTTTGCAGCGACTACCCGCCGCATAAAAATCGGCTCTGGCGTTATCAATAATTGGACTCGTAATCCTGCTGTGATTGCAGCCACTTTCCTCACACTAGATGACCTCGCGCCTGACCGTATCTTTCTCGGCATTGGCGCATGGTGGGACCCGCTCGCCGCGAAAGTGGGCATTCAGCGCCGCAAGCCCCTCTTGGCCATGCGCGAAGTTGTGACCGTTGTTCGCAAGCTCCTCGCCCGCCAACGGGTTACTTTTCATGGTGAATTTGTTCATCTCGATGATGTTGAGTTAGATGTTGTTCATGGGCGTAAAGAACCGCGCAACGTTCCTATCTATATTGGCGCAACAGGCCCCAAAATGATGGCGCTTTCTGGCGAAATTGCCGATGGCGTGCTGCTCAATTACCTCGTTTCACCTAAATATAACGAAGGAGCTATGGCTCAGTTAGAGCTTGGTGCGAAGAAAGCAGGTCGCTCCATCGATGAAATTGATCGCCCCCAACTTGTGGTTTGTTCCGTAGATAACGACCGCGAGAAAGCTCTGGATGGTGCTCGTAAGCTTGTCACCCAATATCTCGGTCAGCAACCGCATATCATGAAGGCGAGTGGTGTCAGCCAAGAATTGCTAGACGAAATCCATCAAGTGCTCACCTGGCCTGCTACTGAAGAACAAATCGAAGAGGCGATGAAACTTGTGCCCGATGATGTGGTGCAGATGATTACCGCTTCAGGCACGCCCGAAGAGGTGCGCGCTAAAGTGCGCGAGTATGTGGCGGCTGGTGCAACTTGCCCCGTCCTCTATCCGCTTGGCCCAGATGTGCGTTTGATGATTGACACTTTCGCAAACGGTTATTCCGATTAGCAACTTGACGATATAAGGCTTGAAATATCGGTCGGGGGCGCTTAGCATCTCCGACCATATTGTTTATATACCACGAACACAAGGTGGCTATGAACCCATCCCATGCGAAAATTCAGCGCCCATTATGGCGAAACACCTTAATTGTCTTATTGCTACTCGGTATCGTATCCCTCATCTGGCTACCTTTTAATTTCAAACTTGGCGTTGTGTTAGAGCCGTGGGGACTAGTCAATGATTTTGACGTAGGTGAACCGCTTTTTGGGGGAATTAACGCATTCCGTCCGCTGACATGGCTAGGATGGCAATTGGCCTATTTTTTGACCCCCAATAGCTTCATCGGCGCGAATTTCGTGATGTTGCTCCTGTGGTGGGCGAAGGCTATGCTAGTCTATCTCATCCTCCGCCGCCTATTACATAGCACCTTGCTTGCTTTTGGGGTTGCCGTCCTTTACACACTGTATCCTGCCGATACAGCTCAACTATGGATGAGCGCCATAAATTTACATCAAGGCGTGTTTACCCTCTTATTAGCCATATATAGCCTGCTGCGACTTTGGGATTCTCGCCAGCTATATAGCCAACTGTTATGGGGTGGGGTGATGGCGCTCAGTATTTTTATATCGCTGGGCACTTATGAGGTTGGCTACCCGCTTATCTATACAGCCCCAATTCTGTTATTATGGCTGACAGATGGGCAATTCCCCCGACGGTTCTGGAAGATAGTTGGTGTTTGGTATTTGGTGGCAATAGTGATTACTATCCCCCAGTTTGGCGTTATTACGGGCAGTATGGAACAATCGACGGGTTATTATGCCGCTTTATTAGATACAGGGGAAAAAGAAGGTAGCTTCATACTCGCCGCTGTGCAAAGCACCTTCAATATGTTCATTCGCCATTTTCTCACTGCTTGGCAAGAGGCTTTTCAACATTGGCAAAACTTCCTTCAAGCAGGTGATAATAACCTCTTCATCGTCTCAATTATCGCTGGTATTTTGGCTGCTTTTGCTACTTTATGGCTCTGGCGAGGCGATGAGCGCTTAGGGCGTTATAGCTGGCGTCGGCAGGCTCTAATTTTAATAGCAGGCCTAACCATCATGATTTTAGGCTTTGCCGCTTACTTACCCTCTAGCCTGCGCGATACCCATATGCGCACCTATTACTATAATGCGTTAGGCTCTGCGCTGGTCACTTTGTTTATTTTACTGGCGTTGTCGCGTGTATTGCCCTTCCGCCGCCTTTTCCTAGCGCTCATGTTAGGCTTACTCGTGACTTTAGGGATGGCGCGCGACCTTGAAGAACATCACTATCGGGTAGAACTTTCTCGCCAGCAGCAGCGTTTACTATCAGCCACAGTGGAGGAAATTGGCGCGCTTTCGCCACAAGCTACTGTTGTGCTCCTTGCCGAGCCTGCCGATGATTTACACCTGCAAACGGGCTATATTGATGGCTTCAATGTATACGGCATGGGCTTGGATTATCTATTTCGCTTAGCCACCACTAACAACACATGGGACGATTCACATCGCGGCTGCATCCACTTGCTCGGCGATGAGCGCTTACAGTGCAATTTCACGCCCGATGGCCTGCGTTTCTATCATAATGATGCAGAATTAATCCCTTACGATCGTTTAGTTGTACTTCGCTTTTTAGGGGCAGGGCGCGTCCGTTTATTGGATTCCCTCCCCGCTGACCTGCTGCCACCGGGCGCGCCAATCGACGCTTATAACCCCTACGCCCTTATCGACCCCGACGCCCCTCCACCGCCGCGCGTTTATACGCTGTTCACACAATACCCCATGCCATCAGCCTATCAAGACTGGGAAGCTGCCGCCGCACCTCTTGAACGCCCGCTTATTAGCGTTTCTGGCGGCTTGCGTATCAATCCAGTGGTAGATGCGCCATTCTGGGGTGTGGAAGCATATAATGGCGATAGCTATGTTTGGCTTGGCCCCCAGAGCGCGGATGATGGCTCACTGCGTTTTGAAGTCTGGTCTGCCGCCGCTCAGACTGTGACTATGCAAATAGTCATCACGCCAGGTCCCTCGCGGGAAGATACTGTGCGCACATTACTCCTCACTGTTGTTGGGGAAAATACAGATTACCAAGATAGCATCACAGTAGAAGAGCCACAACATTTGAACGTCGAACTTCCGCTTTTTGCCGGGTATAATACAATTACTTTAGCAATAGCGGAGGAAGCAACCGTAGCTGCGCCCAATGGCGACCCGCGCCCGTTACTAGCTCGTATTGACGACATCGCTATCACATTGTCAAACACACCTTGATTTGATATAGTCATGGCGAATTAATGAGGATATATCGTGGCAGATGATCATAGAGAAGTTTACGAAGCGCTCTTAGAAGCGCATAGAAACGGCCAACCAGCCGCATTGGTGACGATCATTGAAGCAAAGGGTTCGTTGCCACGTCATGTCGGTAGTAAAATGCTGGTGTATCCCGATGGGCGTATTGTAGGTACGATTGGCGGCGGGCAATTAGAAGCCCGCGTTATCCAAGAAGCCGTTGCCGCTTTACACGATGGCAAATCCCGCACTCCTGAATACAATTTACACGATATTCATGACGGCGACCCCGGTATCTGTGGTGGAACAGTGCGTCTGTTCATTGAGCCATTAAGCGTTACGCCAACCTTATTGGTGATTGGCGGCGGCCATGTCGGGCGTGCCTTGGCTGAATTGGGGAAATGGGCTGGGTTTCGTGTCATTCTTTCCGATGATCGTCCTGAGTTTTGCAATTCAAGCTATATCGCAGGTTTAGATGGCTATGTCGTCTGCCCGCCCTCAGATATCCCTCAACACGTATCTATCACGCCAGAAACCTATGTTGCCGCTGTGACGCGCGGTTTGCCAATTGATGTCAACCTCATTCCCGCCTTATTGCAAACTGATGCGCCGTATATTGGCTTAATCGGCAGTCGTCGCCGTTGGGCGATGACGATGAACGCCTTAAAAGAGCAACGTCAGTTAGATGAAACCCAATTGCAACGGATTCACGCCCCAATCGGCCTAGAAATCGAGGCGGAAACCCCCAAAGAAATTGCTATCAGCATCCTTGCGGAGATTATCATGGTGCGTCGCGGCGGTACAGGCCAACCGATGAAATGGCACGACCTTGCCGCTGAAAAACAGCAATGAATTGAGTGTTGGTGAGGATGTAGCTAGTGGGTTTTTGTGGTGAAATGTGAAAATTCTCTTTGTTAGTGATACCGTCATGCCACAACTGGAAAGTGCCTCAAATTTACGCCGTCACTATCACGATGTCGAACTTGTCGTGAGTTGTGGCGATATGCCTTCTTCCTATCTCGAATATATTGTTTCAATTTTGAATGTCCCTTTACTGTATGTGCGTGGCAATCATGATAATGAATACGAACGGCGTCCCCCCGGTGGTATCAACTTGCACCGCCGCGTTTTTACCTATAAAGGCCTAACCTTTGCCGGGTTGGAAGGCTCTATCAAATACAACAATAAACCCGTCAAATACACCCAAGCCGGCATGGCTAATATGGTGGTGAAATATGCGCCACGCCTGCTATATCGCCGCTTTCGCTATGGTCATGGCGTTGATGTGTTTGTCGCACATTCTCCGCCTTTTGGCATTCATGATGCAGCCGATTATGCCCATCAGGGTTTCAAAAGCTTTAACTGGTTTTTGAATTGGTATCGCCCCCGTTATATGGTGCATGGCCATGTCCATACTTGGGACCGTCGCCAAACAACTAAAACCTTACATGGCGAAACCTGTATCATGAACATCAACCCTTATACAATTTTGGATATTGAACCTTTAACTTAGTCATTGAACAATCATAGTGAAGAATTTGCACCTTACTCGTTGAATAGGATGAATTCGTTTATGTGGAAACATTACTTTACGGTCTCATCGCTACAAGAAGCCTTAGATTTACTTGCTCAACATCGTGAACGTGCTCGCATTATCGCCGGTGGAACAGACCTCCTCCTAGAGCTAGAGCGCCACCAACGCCCCGACGTCGATGTTATTATAGATTTAACCCGTGTCGCTGGATTAGACGAAATCACATTTAGCGATGGCGCTTTTCATCTTGGCTCGCTTGTGACGCATAACCATGTCGTCGCCGATGCCGCTCTTGTGGAGAAGGCTTTGCCACTGGCGCAAGCCTGCTTAGAAGTTGGTGCGCCCCAAATTCGCAATCGCGCAACGGTCGCGGGCAATGTCATCACCGCCTCCCCCGCCAACGACACCATTCCAGCGTTGATGGCGTTAGATGCTCAAATCACGTTGGTTTCCGCAAACGGTGAACGTACTGTCTCCATAAATGAATTCTATACGGGCTTGCGTAAAACCATTATGCAGCCCGACGAGCTTTTAACCCGTATTACCGTGCCCGCTTTACAAGATAACCAACGTGGCATTTTCATCAAATTAGGCCTACGCCGCGCTCAAGCCATTTCGGTTGTCAACATTGCTACTGTATTGACTTTTGATGGAGATACCGTTCAACGAGCCGCTATTGCTCTCGGAAGCGTTGCGCCAACTGTTATCCGTGTGCCACAAGTGGAGCAGGCGCTTATTGGCAAGCAACTAACCCCCGAAACCATTTCGGATATTGCCCGCTTAACAGCTACCATCCCCAAACCGATTGACGACGTGCGCAGCAGTGCCGCCTATCGTGCCGAGATGGTGAAGGTGATTACTGCCCGTGCCTTACGCGCATTAGCAGATGGTACACAAGCAGCGAATTGGCCGCAGCATATAGCGCTACTGTGGGGGCAAAGCGACGGCCATGTTCATAGTGCATTGCCCGAACAAGTTCACCACCACGCAGAAGAACCTGTTGTGATTGAAACAACGGTGAATGGCCGTCCTTATGTCGTTCGCACAGGCTGGCAAAAAACCCTTTTGCGTTTCCTTCGTGACGATTTGGGGCTAACGGGCACTAAAGAAGGTTGTGCCGAAGGTGAATGTGGCGCTTGTACGGTCTTCTTAGATGGTGTTGCCGTGATGGCTTGCCTCGTGCCTGCACCTCGTGCGCATGGTGCAAACATCGTCACCATCGAAGGCTTACAAGAGGATTCAGGGCGTTTACACCCAATTCAACAAACCTTTGTTGAAGAAGCAGCTGTTCAGTGTGGTTATTGTACACCGGGCTTTTTGATGGCTGGGGCTAAATTGTTAGAAGAAGCGCCCGCACCAACCCGCGAACAAATTGAGATGAGCATTAGCGGCAATCTCTGCCGTTGCACAGGTTACTATAAAATCATCAGCGCATTTGAACGGGCAGCTAAAAAACAATCAACTTAATTGCTATTCCTTGCGGTGTCTGCTATCGTTGAAGTAATTCACATCATGTGTGATTCATTGTATAGCATTATAGGGAGTTATTGAGCAATGGAAGATGAATATTTTGGCAGAAAAGCAGGCACAAAGGCGCGCGGGACAAGTATGCGTGCTTTTTTGCCCCTAATCGGTTTCATTGTGATTGGCATTTTGGGCGTATTTGCCTATATCCTCTCCGATCCACTGAATGTAATGCTCTCCGAGCGTTTGGCCAATTACCCCTATGACCAGATGGACATGATGCAGTTGTTTGTTGGGGTGGTCATTTTCTTCGTTGGCTTATTATTTCTGGGTATGCTCTATGCCATGTTTGCCCCTAAGCCGCCTAAAACCGTCAATGAGCGCGAACTAGAAAAAGAGAAGATGGCGAAACAACGTGAACTACTTGCCAAAAAACGCCGCAAACGCGCAATTCAGAAGAAAATGGCACAAGATGCCAAAGCGAGGCGCGGTGAAAAATAGCCTTATATCTGTTGTTGTAGAAAGGAGTTGGCGGCAATAAGTAGCGAAAACGTTCTTATTGCCGCTTGTGCTAATTATGGATAGAACAGTACCTCGTACCGGTAGCGAAGAAATTGAACTGTATATGCGCACCTATTATTCGTTGTTGCGCTCTACCGAAATGATTGAAATTGATGCTATGGTGGAAAGTCATAAAGCCATGAATTCCACCTTGCACGTGAAGGCTCAAGACGTTGAGCCAGATGTCGCCGCTTTAGTCTATACTTCTTTGCGCCTCCCGCCCTGTATGATTGATGTGCGCTATATTATCGTTGGGCAGTTAGAGCGTTCGTTCATCGAAAGTGGCTATCCCGATGTGCCAGATTGGGAGCGGGTCTATGCGCCGGGGCGTCGTCGCCGCACCCACTTTAATGGTAAAGATACACTGGCCGTTTTTATTGCTAGCCGCTCTGATATTGACGACCTTGTTCCAATATTGACAGCTTATCAGATTGAATGGAATAAGCTGCACTACTTGCTGCAAGAGGGAACTGCCCAAAAATACTTGGATGAAGCGCGCTCAATGCCCCTTTCCCCTGAAGAGCGCGAAGAGTTGGCGCTTGCGCTTAAAATGCCAGCAGAAGACCTCCATCGTTTAGAAGTTATCTGGCGCCAAGATTTCTTCAACATTTTGCGCAAAATCGCCGCTGCCCCCAAAGATATGGGCTTACGCTTAATCTCCAGTTCTTTAGCCGCCTATCGCCGCGCAACCGCCTATTGGTGGCGCGAACTACGTGAATCTGCGCTAGCCTACGGATGTGACCCTGAACAGCGCCCCGTCTACTTTGTATCTAGCAATACCCATTCCATCGTTAATTTGTTGACAGGTTTTGCCCGTCGAGAAGAGCAAGCCATTATTGACTATCTTGCGCGCTGTGATGAACAGGGCTTGCTACAGGAATATGAACAAATTCGCAGTGGTGGCGAGGGCAAAAGTTTAGAGAATTTTCTCTATTATGTGCTCAAGCGCTACCTTAGCGAAGGTGGGGCAGAAGCCCGTGAACAGTATTTGAACCATGAGCGGTCAGTGGGTATCTGGCGCATCCCCAATTTGCACGGGTTCGAGATTGAAGCTCAGATTATAGAATTGGGGCGCTTTGATTCATCATGGATGGACCCCCGCCTGAATGTAGAAGGCTTTGACGCCGATTTGATGGGGCAAAGTGACGCCATCATTATCAATATCGATTATCCTTTAGGTTTGGCTGCTTATGAAATCTTGAGCCGCATTGCCGAGCACGTTGGGAAAATGCTTGGCGTCTATGTGATGGGCAAAGCGGCAACACTCAATGGCCGTGTGGGCGATATTATGATTCCCAATGTCGTTCATGACGAACACTCCCAAAATACCTACCTCTTTCATAATTGCTTCTCTGCGCCCGATGTTTGGCCATTCATGGCCTATGGTAATGTGCTGGATAACCAGAAGGCCATCAGCGCCCCCGGCACATTTCTCCAAAACCGCTCTTATATGAGTGTGTTCTATAAAGAGGGCTACACAGATATTGAAATGGAGGGCGGGCCATACCTCTCCGCTGTTTATGAGGCCTATCGCCCTAAACGCCACCCGATGAATGAGATTGTTAATCTCTATAATGTGCCATTCGATATTGGCTTTTTGCACTATGCGTCTGATAAACCGATGAGCAAAGGCCAGAATTTAGGTGCTGGCAGCCTCGGTTATCAGGGGATAGACCCCACTTATGCCACCTCTATTGCTATTGTTCGTCGCATCTTCCAGCAAGAGTTGCAACGCTTACGCACACCTGCCAGATTGACAACAACACCCTAAACGCAGGTCTATGTGTCTTATGCGGATGCCCTTAAATGGGTGTCCGCTGTTTATATACATATCCTTTTTGCATTGCTATAATCATTTCAAGATGTTTAGTCACCATACAAAAGGATTTGGTCGTGCCCAAAGAAAAAACGCTTGCTATTGGGAAAAATGTTAAACGGTTAGATGCCTTAGGCAAAGTGACTGGAGAGACCCCTTATCCCGGCGACATTAATTTTGAGGGGCAACTCTGGATGAAAATTCGCTGGAGTGACCGTGCCCATGCCCGTGTTGTGAAAATTGACAAGAGCAAAGCGCTCGCATTACCGGGTGTCGTTGCAGTTTTCACTGCCGAAGATGTGCCAGTCAATGAATATGGCCTCGTTATTAAAGACCAGCCTGTACTGTGTGGGCCAGGCAGCGACATAGAGGGCGCAGATATTGTGCGCTGCTACATGGATATGGTGGCGCTCGTTGTTGCCGAAACCGAAGAAATTGCAGCAGAGGCGGTTTCCCTCATTGATGTGGCCTATGAAGATTTACCCGCCGTCTTCGATGCCGAAGAAGCAATGCGCGCAGATGCCCCCCAATTACACCATAATGTAGAAAATAACGTGTTGTGCCACTACCGTATCCGCAAAGGCGATATAGCGGCAGGATGGGCTGCTGCTGATGTGATTGTCGAAGGCGAATACACCACTTCATGGCAGGAACATGCCTTTTTACAGCCAGAAGCTGGCGTTGGTTATATTGATGAAGAAGGGCGGGTGACGGTCATTGTCGCTGGACAGTGGGCGCATGAAGACCAAGAGCAAATTTACCATGCCCTCGATTTACCGCCAGAAAAAGTGCGCGTCATTTATCCTGCGATTGGTGGCGCATTTGGCGGTCGGGAAGATATGTCCGTACAAATTGTGCTCGCCCTCGCTGCATGGAAATTGCAACGCCCTGTCAAAATCATCTGGAGTAGAGAAGAATCCATACGCTATCATCATAAACGCCATCCTATGAAAATTCGGGCGAAATGGGGCGCAACCCGCGATGGCGAGATTGTTGCCGCAGAAATCACTGCGATTGGCGATATGGGCGCATATAACTATACCTCCAATAAAGTTTTGGGTAACACCAACTTGATGGTCACTGGCCCCTATGAAATCCCCAATATCCATGTAGATACTTATGGCGTTTATACCAACAATATCCCCTGCGGTGCGTTTCGTGGTTTTGGTGCGCCACAAGGCTTATTCGCCGCTGAAGGCCAAATGGCGCGCCTAGCAGAGGCGCTCGGTATCGACCCTGCAGAACTGCGGCGGCGCAATATCATCAAAGAAGGCAGCATTCTCTCCGTTGGTACAC
>WGEI01000221.1 GCA_015492875.1 Anaerolineae bacterium
CACCAAGACCTTGTTAAGGTCTGCTGAGGTCGCTTCTTTGATGCGGCGTGGGGCGGAGTTTGGCGTGCCAGTGCAACCAGTTGCGGTGAATATGCCAGTCATAGTCACCCGAAAAGACCGCATTGTGGCCGATATACAGGCGAATTTGTTTCGTGCGCTAGCCACACAACCTAATATCACCTATGTAGAAGGGGAAGCGCGTTTTCTCTCCCCACAAGAATTAGACATAGATGGTCAAACCTATCTTGTAGAAAAGACCATTATTGCAGCGGGGGCGCGCACGTATATCCCCCCAATAACAGGACTTGAAGAAACTGGCTATATCACTAGCCGAGAAGCGCTCAACTTACAGCATGTGCCGCAGAAGCTAGTTATCGTTGGCGGTGGCTACATTGCCCTTGAATATGCGCGTATGTACCACGAGTTTGGCAGCCAAGTCACAGTGCTGGGGCGTAACCCACAGGTTGCGCCAACAGAAGATGTGGATATTGCTAACGCCCTAGCCGATATTATGCGCGAGGATGGCATCGCTATTTATACCAGTGCCCCCGTCGTCGCCACCCGCAAAGAAAACGGGCAAAAAGTCGTCATTGCTGAAATCAATGGCCAGCAGCGCGAGTTCTTCGCTGACGAAATTTTAGTTGCGGCGGGACGGAAACCCAACGGCGACCAACTCAATGCCGAAGCAGCGGGCATCAAGCTCAACAGCACAGCCATAGAAGCTGATGAACAACTGCGCACTAGCGCGCCGAATATCTGGGCGATTGGCGATGTCACGGGTGGCTATATGTTCACCCATATGGCGACTGCCGAAGGGCCATATGCCGCATTGAATGCGGTTAAAGATGCGGGGCGCGTGGTTGATTATCGGGTTGTGCCTCGTGCAGTATTCACCTACCCCACCATTGGCAGTGTTGGCCTAACGGAAGCAGAAGCTCAACAACAGGGCTATGACTATACGGTTGGCAGTGTGCCATTTAATGGGGGAAGAGCAAAAGCCATAGGAGAAGCGCGCGGGTTGCTCAAAATGATTGCCGAGGCCAAAACGGGGCGTATTTTGGGCTGCCACATTTTGGGTGCACATGCTGACGAACTTATCCATGAAGTTGCCGTCGCCATGAAGGCGGGAGATGGCACTATTAAGGCGATTACCGACACCATTCACATTCATCCAACCTTGAGTGAAATGGTGAAAAGCGCCGCCAAAGCCGCCCGCTAATATCATGGGTTCTTTTTATGACACAAGCACAATCGGAGCATTTAGCAACTCTTATACAGTCATTGCGCAGCCGAATACCTTTTAACTAAAGAACACGCCAAATGGCGAAGCGCATCTATCAGCTGGTATATAAGGTCTATATGCGCCGCTATTGGCATAAAAATCACACTTCCTCCTTCTTCTTGCCCCACGCTCGCTATTGAGATGGGGCGTTTTGTTGAGCAAACGCCCGCCCGATGACTTGTGCACTTTGGCATATCTAGGGCGGTAAGCAGATAGCAATCGGGCTATAATTATGAAGTAGCCGCGACTAAAACAGAGGAAAGGAGCGGGCGCACCACCTGCGCCGTGTGGATATGAAGGATATTCTGATTATCGGCGGCACCCGAAACATGGGGTACTATCTCGCACAGGCATTATATGAGGGTGGACACCGTGTCACCTTGCTCAATCGGGGTTTGACGCCAGATGACCTACCTAAGGATATGCCGCGCTTGCGGGCAGACCGTACCGACAGCAGCCAAATGCGGCGCGCCTTACTAGCCAAAACATTTGATGCTGTCATCGACTTTGCGCTCTATAAAGGGTCAGAAGCAGAAACCATTGTCGAGCTATTGCAGGGCAATACGGGGCACTATATTTTCATCAGCAGCGGCCAAGTTTATCTAGTGCGGGAAGGCATTGAGCGCCCCTTCAAAGAGGACGATTACGAAGGCCGTTTAATCCCCGCGCCCAAAGATAATACGTTCGCTTATGAAGAATGGCTCTATGGTATTGGCAAGCGTGACTGTGAGGACACCTTGCGCGAGGCCTTCGAACAAAGCCGCTTCCCCTATACATCGTTGCGATTGCCTATGGTGAATAGCGCCCGTGACCCGCTAGACCGCCTCTATAATTACTATTTGCGGTTACGCGATGGCGGCCCTGTTATCGCCCCTGCTACACCAAACTACCCGCTCAACCATATCTACGCGCTAGACGTTGTGCGCATCATTCAAGCGCTGATTGAGCGCGGCGTGGGGATTGGCAAGGCGTATAACATTGCGCAGGATGAGCATGTATCGCTAGAAGACTTTCTCAATTTGCTGGCGGAAATCATGGATACCTCGATGCCGGATATTGTGCGCTTTCCACGTAAGGAACTAGAGGCACAGGGGCTGATGCCAGATTGCTCGCCCTTTAGCGAACGGTGGATGTCGGCTTTAGATAATAGCCGCAGTAAAGTAGAGTTGGGCATCAGTTATACGCCACTGGGGGAATATCTCACTGAAATTGTGACCGAGTTTGAGGAAAATCCGCCACCAGAGCCGAGCAGTTACCGCCGCCGTAAAGCGGAATTGCAATTGGTGCGCATGACGAACTGAAAAAGCGCCTCATCAATAACCAACATTGGAGCGAAAAGATGATAACGACGGAAGCCCTACTCGCTGCCGCGATGATATTCGCTTTGCGGGTGATTAACAATGCGCTGGCCACAATGCGCTTAGTTGTGGTTAATCGAGGCCGCCGCTTATTGGCGACTGGCATTGCTTTTGTGGAATCGTTAATTTTCGCCGTAGTCGTCGCCCAAGTGGTCAACGATTTGAACAACTCGCTCAATTTAATCGCCTATGCGGGCGGGTTTGCCATTGGCGGCTGGTTTGGCATGTGGCTGGAAGAGCGTTTCATCACGAGTTACCGCACGGTGAATGTGATTACTCATATGCGCGGGCGTGAAATTGCTGAGGCGCTCCGAGAAGCGGGCTATGGCGTGACGGAGAGCACTGGGCAAGGTAAAGACGGGGAGGTGCTCATTGTGCGGACTGTGGTGCGGGCGCGCGATGTGCCCAAAGTGGCGAAAATCATCCGCAGCTTCAACGATAACGCCTTCATCGAACTGGCGGAATTGCGCGCCATCCGTCGCGGGTGGATACAGGGCATCGGGGGCAAGCGCTAACTATCCCAGCCCCAATGCTTTTTCATCAGCGCCATGACCGCCTTCATACGATGGTCGTAGGTGTGATGGGCTAAAACATGTTCGCGGGCGGCGTTGGCAATGGCCTGCCGCGCTTCGGGATGGGCGAGATAGTATTGCACCTTCTCGCGCAAGTCAGCGGGGCTGTTATATGTGACGAGATGCTCGCCATCGGTGAACCATTCATGGACGCCGGGGCGATTATCAACCAGCTGAAACGCGCCCACTGCCGCCGCTTCGAACAGGCGCATATTGCCACCGTAGCGCATGAAATCGCCATGAGCGTTGATACTGATTTTGGCCGCCGAAAGCACGCGGAACATCTCCTCCCCCAGCGCTTCACCGCGATAATACGGGCGCAAGCTAGCGGGAACATCGTGCACGCTCCAGACGCCTAGCCCCAAGTCTGCCACTGCTTCCAATGCGGCTACGCGCTCGCTATACAAATTGTCGGGCACAAGCGTGCCGACAAAGGTAATCTCTGCGGTATAACGCGCCTGCGCTTCGGGCGTGAGGGTGTAGGGGTGGTGAAAATCGGGGTCGATGGCGGCGACAGGCAAACAAGACATGGCCTTCGCGCCCAATTCTAGCCATTGGATGCCGTGATAATAGTCATTGACCAGCACGAGGTCATAGAGGCGGGCGGCGGCGCGCTCGATGGGATGGGAGAAGACGATGGGCGATGTGCCGCTAGCATAGACGATTTTGCAGCCCGTTTCCTCTTTGATGATGCGCAGGGTATCGGGATAAATAACCGTGTTATCGCCGATGAACCAGAGTATATCGGGGCGGAACTCGCGCGC
>WGEI01000222.1 GCA_015492875.1 Anaerolineae bacterium
TGGTAGAACACGGGCGACAGTTCATGGACCGCACCATTACGGTTGAAGTGACCAAGCTCATCAACCGCGAAACGGGGCGGATGATTTTCGCCGTGCCAGAATCGCTCAAAGACCGCATTTCATCCTAGCCAGCGCCCTATGCGTTACTTTTGTTTGATACTGCTCATTGGGCTAGCGGCAGGCTGCAACCTCAATGTTGATGAGCCACTCGCCAACTCGCAGACAACAACGCCAGCGCTTTATCTAGCGTGGGCGCAACAAGGTGACCTGTGGGCGTATAGCCCAGATGACAGCAGCCCGCGCCGCGTTGCCAGTGGTGGCGTGGTGCGGCCTTATCTTGCGCCAGATGGTCAAACTATCGCTTTCACACGTGGGCCAGAGGGCATCCCTCAAACGCTGTGGGCTGTCGATTTTAACGGCGGCAGAGAGCGCGAATTAGTCGGCACTGATGACTTGCTCAATAATGAAGGCATTGGGCAGGTTGGTTGGTGGGATGAAAACGCCCTTTACTTCAACACCTTTCAGATTGATAGCGCCCACTATAGCCTGCAACCCCGCCATAACCTGTATCGCGTTCATGCAGGTACGGGCGAACTGGCATTGATACGCGCCCCAAACGAGGGAGGCGCATTCAGTTTTGACCCGCAGCACCGCTATATCATACTCATCTACCCGGGCACTTATAATGTGCGCGATGGGCGCATTAGTATGATTGACCCGCTGGTCTTAGAGCCGCCGCGCAATTTGCTCTTTTTTAAGGGCGTGGCCACAGGGGCAGAAACGCTGTTCTATCCAGAAATTTATTGGGAAGCATCGGGCGAAGCGGTGCGGTTTGCCATACCCAACCCCGATTTGCTCTATGCGAGTGGCGATAACATCCCCACAACCGCTTTATGGCGCGTGCCACTTGATGCGCCATCTAACCGTGAAGTGATTGGCACTTTGCAGGTCGATTTCTTCGGCTTGCCGAGTTGGTCGCCCGATGGCGCACATCTCGTCTATCTAAAGCGCGCCCCCGATAACCCCAACATGCTAGAGCTTTATTTGGCCGATGGCGACGGCAACAACGCCACACTATATAACAATGGACAGGTAGGTGATTTGAGCCGCCCGCGCTGGATAGATGCGAACCAATTTTTCTATATACAAGGCGAGCCAGGCACTTACTGGCTGGGAACGATTGATACATCATCGCAACGCTTGACGGAAACGCTTATTTTCGGCGTGCGGTGGCTAGATAGCGCCCATTACCTCTACCTAAGGCAAGCTGATAACGGCGCGGCAGTCGCACTAGGGGCGCTAGATGGCGCGGCACAGCCCATCATCACGATTGAGGGCGCACAGGCGGAGACGCTGCGCTATACCGCAGTGCTGGTAGATGGCTAATCATCGAAGATGATGACCCCGCGCCCAACCTCGCCTGTGAGCATAGCGCTATAAGCCTCGTTGATTTGCTCTAGGCGATATTCGCGCGTTACTAACGCATCAAGTGCCAAGCGCCCTTCGGCATACCAATCAAGGAACATAGGGAAATCGCGGCGCGGGTTCACTGTACCATAGTAACTACCGCGCACAGTTTTCTCCTGCCGAACAATAGCCGCTCCACTTAAGTTCGTGCTGGTATTCATTGGGGCAAGGCCGACCAACGTCAAAGTACCGCCAGCGGCCACCGCTTCTAAAGCCACTTCTTGCACGCTGGGGCGTCCAACAGCTTCAAAGACATGCTCTGCACCACGACCGCTGGTTAAACTACGGATAGTTTCCAACGCATCATCAGGGAGCGCGCCATGCGTTGCACCAAATTGGCGGGCAATTTTCAGCTTGGCGTCAGTGCGGTCTACTGCAATGATGGGATGCGCGCCGGCGAGTTTGGCCGCTTGAATGATGTTCAAGCCAATGCCACCTGCGCCATACACAGCTACACTTTGCGCTGGGCGAACGTCAGCCGTATATAACACCGCGCCGACGCCTGTCGCCACAGCACAGCCCACTAGCGAAGCAACCTTCAGCGGCACATCACGCCGCACAGGTACACATGATTGCTGTGGCACAACGGTATATTGGGCAAAACAAGCCGTGCCGCAATAGTGATAAACAGGTTGGCCATTCCACGAAAGGCGCGGCGTGCCATCTAGCATGACGCCATTCCAAATGGGCGAGGTGAATGTTTCGCACAGGTTAGGCCGCCCTTGCTGGCAATAGTGGCATTCGCCACAATCGGGCGTCCAGCTTAACACGACATGATCGCCCTCTTTCACGCGGGTGACGCCGCGCCCAACCGCAACAACAACGCCCGCCCCCTCATGGCCAGCCACACAGGGTAGCGGGTGCTTAGTTGTACCAGTAGCAACGTGCCAATCGCTATGGCAAACGCCCGTGGCGGCTAATTTGACCAATACTTCGCCTGCCTGCGGCTCTTGCAAGTCAAGCGCCTCTATAACAAAGCGGCCATTAGGCTCTAAAAGCAGTGCGGCTTGAATTTTCATACCTACCTTCAATCATTAGTGTCACAACTATGCGCGTAAAAATTGCTCAGTGAGGCCAGGGCGCGGCTGGTTTCGTTCATCAACCAGACCATAGCCTGTGTGCATACCCTGTGCCCAAGCATACCAGACCAGCGCCGCTACCCGCTCGCCATACCCTAGCTTGACCTCGCGGATGAAGTCCAGCGCGTAAGATGCGACATCAGTCGGTTTTTCATGAGGCAAATTAATGACGCCCCACTCAGTAATCCATAGCGGCGCACTAGGCATCACAGCGCCAAACCCTTCGATAGCCGCGCCGATATTACCAAAGGGCTTATACAGCGGGTTATTGCGCGCGCCCGTGCCATAGGCATGAAAAGCGATGCCATCGGGGCGAACGCCAGCGGGCATCGCCGATAACGCCGCGCGCATATAGGGGACGCCACGCCCAACGCCACTCATCAGACCGCCGGTGATGATGGGCGTCGTTTTATCGAATTGGCGAATAGTTTGAATGGCTTCTGCCAGCAACAGGCCATATTCATGGGGGGGCAAAGCGACAGAAGCCTCTGCCCCAATCTCGGCATCTTGCTCATTCCAGATTTGCCAAGCGTGGACTAAGCCCCTGCCAGCATACTGCTGCACAATGATGCTGAGGATACGCATATAGCCACTGCGCAAGCGCGCCCAATCGTCTGCACTCATACGATTCCAGACGAACTTGCCTTCGCCATAGGTTTGATGTGCCAGCACAAGGATGACGCGCTTACCCGCCTGCGCTAGTGCCTGTAAATAGGGATTGAACCGTTGGAAGGCCGCGTCCGTATCTTCTGAGCCAACATTGGCCGAAATGTTATAGGGCAGGCGCACCCAGCCGAGATTGCCTAGACGGGCGGGGTCTGGCGCGCCGAGTTGGTGGAACATGTCGAGGTTGACGCCCAGCGGATTCACGCCATCAAAAACAGATGTGGGGATTTTATCCGCCGCTTCCAAAAACCAAGCCGCAGCATAGCCCGTTTTGTTACCCTCAACGCGCACCCGCAGCCATTGGTCTTGCTTGCCAACCCGCAACAGCGTGCGCCCGTGTGTCTCCAACGGCTCTAATAAATCAAAGCGCCCGACTTTGGTGATGATTTTACCGTCGGTGCTGGCAACCGAACGAATGCGCAAGCCATCATCAACTGGGCGCACCCGCAACCCATACCAGTAAATCAGGGGCACGGGGTCAATCACGTCGTGCACCCGCTGGCCAGAGCTACCGACGCCAATTTTCTGGACGATGAGCTTCCAAGAATCGCCGCCTGCTTCGGCTAGTTTGTCGCCATATTTGACCGCCTCGCCCGGAGAAACTCGAATGTTGCGCAACCCGCCATAAGTAATGACATACTGTACACCGTCAAAAACGGTGCTGGTGCGGACATAAGGGCCAATACCAAGCGCATCGCCATCTAGTACAACTTTGACCACCGCGCCGGTGGCCGCCGCCAATACCTTCGCGCCCCGTTCTGAGGCAATGCTGATGCCAATACTGCGCGCATTTGGGTCACGGCTGAAGCCGCTGACTATACGGGCAGGGCGGTAGTCGCTTGGCCAGTGCAAAATGAAGCGCTCGAAGATATGTTTGCCTTCGCCCGTCAACACGCCGAAGCGGTCATCTTGTGCGATACGCTGGGCGAGTATATCCGCTAATTTTTGGGGCGTATCGACCCGAATGAGGTCAACTTTCACCACCATAGGATAGACACGGCGAATATGGGTAAGCGCATCATCATTCACCCACATGGACGGCGCTTGGACTGCGGTCACGTTGCGGAAGCGGTTCAAATCATTGCCGCCTACATCACGAATGACCGCGACACGGCCAAAATGCTGCAAGTAGGGTTGAATGGCGGCTAGCCATTGGTTAAAGTTGCGGTCTGGCAAAACGAAACTGTGCGATATATCGTGGGTCGTGGCCGTCTGGGCTGTGCCAGCGAGGGCATTCAGCGGCGGCGTCATCCCCGCCACATCGTCAGAATGGGTTTTACGGCCAAACAACGCCCCCAAAAAATTCAAAATTGCACGTAACATGACATCCCCTTAAACAGTAGTTTTCAGGTTCATTTTCGTTGCGGCTGGCTCATCATGCCGCAGCGTTAAAAAACGGGAAAGCTCCAGCGCCAACGAATGGCCGCCACCCGCAAAACGAAAGTGATGGCCGCGCCCGCCAGCGCTGCGAGTTGTGCCCCCGCATTCGCCTGTAACAAAATAATGTAAGCCACCGCGCCACAGAGCGAGGCGATGGCATAAATCTCTTTACGCAAAATCAACGGGATTTCGTTCGCCAGTAAATCGCGGATAACGCCGCCTGCCGTGCCGCTCATTACGCCCATCGCAGCGGCAATGGCTGGGTGCACATTGGCACTTAGGGCAATATCTGTCCCTAGCACAGTGAATAAACCCAGTCCCAGCGCATCGGCAATGAGCAAGGCACGGCGCGGGAAGGAGATGAAACGGACGAAGACAACTGTCACCACCGCGGCGGAGCCAGCGACGAGCAAATAGGCGGCATCTTTCACCCAGAAGACGGGCGTGCGGCCTAAAAGTACATCGCGTAATGTACCGCCGCCAATGGCCGTCACCATCGCCACTACGACAACGCCAAACAAATCGAGCTTTTTATGGCGAACGGCCAGCGCACCCGTAATGGCGAAAACAGCGACGCCGCTTAAATCAAGTATGTACAGGAGTGCGGTCATATATCCCCTCTCTTCCCTGTTAAGATTAACCATTAGCCGCCATTCCCGCAACGCGCGTTGTATGTGACAGCCCTTGCCGCTATAATGCCTGCGCGTAATTTTCCGCTGAAGGTGTAAAGGGTATTATGAGCGCATATACCGAAAGTCCCCGTTATCGTCGCTGTCAGGCAATTTTTGACCGCACCTATCCGAACTTCCGCGATGCTGGCCAACGCTATGCCGACCGTATCGCCGCCACCATCACTGAAGAGACGCACTTGCTAGATGTGGGCTGTGGCCGCACTAGCCTAGCGGTGGATGTCATGCAACAGGCGAAACGGCGTACTGGTATCGACTTGAGCTTTGACGATTTGCGGCATAATACCTCAATGCACGCGGTGGCGATGGCAGATGCGGCGCGTTTGCCCTTCCCCGATGCACATTTTGATTTACTAGTGAGCCAATGGGTGGTCGAGCACTTTGTCGAGCCAAAAGCGGCCTTCGGCGAGATGGCGCGGGTATTGCGCCCTGATGGGCGGCTGGTACTTTTGACAACCAACGCCAATAATTACATCCCGCTAGTGAGCCGTCTTGTACCCGATGGACTACAGCGCTTTATGATTGAGAAGTTGCTGCGGCGACCTGCTCATGAATCCTTCCCAACGACTTACCGCGCCAACACCCGCCGCGCCATTCAAGGCATTGCAAGCCAAACGGGGTTTGAGGTGGAATCGCTGGAATTCATCGGCAATCCGTTTTATATGGCGTTTAACGTGTTGGCCTTTCGGGTGGCGATGCTCTATGAGCGCCTGACCGACTGGCGTCCGCTCAATGGCTTGAAGTTGTATATCGTGGCGACATTGCGCCGCGTTTAGCACGGGCTACATCTCTTTATAGGCCTCTAGGCGATATTTAAGGTTAGTCAACAGCGTTTCCTGTGCCGCTTCCGCCTGTGAAACGACAAACCAGCGCAAGAACCACAGCATTTGAAGGTGAATAATATCCCGAACCACCACCCCGCCATCTTGCGGTTCAAAGACAAAACGGCCATAGACCCGCACACCGCCCGGACTATCGACAACTGTCTGGATTTCTTCATTCGGGCGGATGAGGGTCATGCGGGCGCGAAAGCGGTTGTTATAAGGGATTAGCCCCAAAAAGCGAAAAGCCTCTACAGCGGAGTAGGTGTAGACGGTACGCCCCTCTTCATCGGTGCGGCGCTGAACATCGTCAATGGTTGTCAATAAAGGTTGCAGGCCAAGATAATTCACTGGATTGGCGAGTTCGTTATAGGCGGCTTGTGGTGTGGTTTGAATGAAAATGCGTTTTTCAAAGTGGGCTTCAGCCATGACATTCCTCATGATAAACAGCTATGCAGCGGCATTCTATGCGCCGCATATTGTAGCACGTTTGGTGAGGATTTACCGTCGGGATAGCATCCGCCCAATACGCGCTACGCTTTGACGGGCGTTTTCTCGTTCTGAAGGGGTATCGGACTGTGGCTGCATGGCGAGCAAGTCGTCAAGGCTCATTCTGGGGGTGCTTTGGGCGGCAACTTCGCGCAGTTCATCGGTCAACTCGCCATCTGCACCGACATATTGGCTGAACTCGTTGGCATGGGTCAAGTGCCACTCAAGCGGGTGTTCCGCCAGCAAAACGCCATCGGCACTCACGCGCAACCGCCATGTTGATTTGAGCGCCTGTGCATCATGAATAGGCATACGGGAGGGCGGCGTGATGAGATTGCGCCCACGCTGGAGGTATTTCTCATCTTCATAGACAAAAACGGGCTGATTATCACCATCGACTATTTCAAAACGGATAAGCCCCTGCGCGTCTGACGCATTGAGGTACAGCTCCAAATAGGGCTGGATATAGTCGGCTATATCGGGGATGGCGGCAGTGCGGTAAATCGTCGGCGGCTGATTTTCCAGATAGGCAATCACGCCGACATCACTGGGCATAACGGCTGTTTGTTCATCTGGATTATGCCCAGCACGGCGGAAAGCCTGTAATGCGTGACGGTAGATTTGCTTCTTGTTTGCCTGTGAGGAATAATCACTCGCCTTCACTAACGATTTATCGATAAAGTCATCCATAGCTTCTCGCCATCCTCTTCGACGGCTAGATGCCCTTGCGACTTGGTTCGAGGCATTATACCTGTGCATAGCGCGTATACCGATAATCAACAGCAGCAAGCCAAGAAAGATGCCAATATCAACTGATGTGAATAGGGAGATAACAATGAAAAGCGCCACCAGATGCCAAATTTGCATGTCACTACTCCCGTTGTTGGCGGCGGGATTGCCGCAAGAGTTCATCGAGCGAGGCGAGGCGGTTTTGGCTTTGGCCATTGCGCATGCGGAGATAGCGGCGTGGGTTCAATGAGGACGTGACGGTGAAGTTCTCTACAGCATACAAGTCGCCATCAATATAAACCCGTAATTCCCAATCGCCCACTGTGTCAATATCTTCATTGCCTGCCAATGGCAAATGGTTATCGGCAATCACATTGACCTCGCCATCATCAAGGTATTTGTTCATTGTGTAGATATAGCGCTCTCCGCCATTTTGGTCGTAAATCTCATAGCGAATTTGGGTATAGCGGTCGGCAACGGCGGGCGAAACATGTAGCACAATATAGGGGCGGACGCCATCATCATCGAGATTGGCCGAGAAGGAACGGCGCATGGAAATCCCATCTTCATCAGTCCGAGTGACGATAAGACCAATATCCAAAAGCACCATATCATGACGCAAATGCCCACCACGACGCCGTGCGCGTTCAGTAGCCTCGCGGGCGCGGGGGGTTGCGCGGCGGGTCACGGGTATTTGTTGCAACCTACTCCACAGTTGGAATGGATTTAATGAAGGGGAGTTCGCTAGCGACATGGCCAATGCCGTGAAGAAGATAGCCAGCAAAAAGGCTTGTAAAAGCGCGGGCGCATTCCCCACTAGGGCGATGCCTACCATCGCCCCCAGCACAGCCAACCACCACAAATTTCTGCGTTTGAAACGAATCATGTCTAATCCCTATTAGCCGAGAGACCGCCGAAGTCTTCCTTATGTATTATACGCCGTAAAAGGCGTTTTTGTTGCACACGAGTTCAGAATAGCGCCCGTTTCATCTGAACTATCATCCATTACAAGGTGACAGCTCCGATTAATCTACATCATCATCTTCCCAATCCATGATGTCATAATCAAACTCATCATCATAATCATCTTCATCCAATATCGGACGGCGTTTGCGCTTGGGCTTATCCTCTTCGTCTTCCGCGTCGTTATCATCATTGTTGCTGTGAAAGGCGCGACGAGCCATGTCGAGCAAACGTGAACGAATGCTATCGCGGGATGAGCTGCCGTAGCGCTTGGGCTTGTCCTCACTCTCCGCGTCGTCGTCATCATTGTTGCGGCGGAATGGACTGCTGTAACGTGAACTGCCGCCATAACGGGATGAGCTGCCGTAACGTGAACTGCCGCTATAACGGGATGAGCTGCCATAGCGCTTGGTCTTGTCCTCATCCTCTTCCCAGTAATCGTCATCCTCTTCCCAATCATCGTCATCATCGTCGCTGTGAAAGGCACGGCGAGCAATGCTGCTGTAACGTGAACTGCCGCCATAACGGGATGGCCTG
>WGEI01000223.1 GCA_015492875.1 Anaerolineae bacterium
CGTTTGTATAACCTCAACGGTCGTATGGTTATACCCGGCTTGACCGATGCGCATTTACATTGGTCATGGACGGCGCAGTCATTACGCACGATAGACCTTTTCGAAGTCCCAACAAAAGCTGAGGCATTGCAACGTGTAGCCGCCTATGCTCAAAATGTATCGCCAGATGAATGGATTATAGGGCGTGGCTGGGCACAAGATATTTGGCCAGATAGGGCTTTCCCTACAGCGCAAGATTTAGATGCTGTCGCCCCACGAAATCCGACTTTTCTCACCGCTAAGAGTGGCCATGCCGCTTGGGTAAATAGCGTTGCTTTGCGTATTGCGGGGCTTGATGAACATACGGCTGACCCCGATGGCGGGAAAATCGGGCGCGATGAGCAAGGACGCCCGAACGGCATCTTATTTGAAACGGCTATCAATCTTGTTCGCCAGCATATTCCCTCGCCATCTCCAGAAGCCCTTGCGGAAATGATGCTTGAAGCGCAACAACTTGCCCTAGCGTCTGGCCTTACGGGCTTTCACGATTATGATGCGCCAGATTGTTTTTCTGCCTTACAAATTCTGCGCCAACGCGGGCAGTTGGCCATGCGCGTGGTCAAAAACATTAACCTCGAATGGATTCATCACACGCAAGAATTGGGCTTGCGCTGGGGCTTTGGCGATGTGTGGTTGCGCATTGGCGGCCTCAAAATTTTCGCCGATGGTGCACTTGGCCCACGTACAGCGTATATGATTGAGCCGTATGAGGGCGAGCCAGAGAACTATGGTATTGCGACCATCGACAAAGAGGAAATGACGGAAGCCGTCAGTAAGGCCAGTTTAGCCGGCATTCCCGCTACTATTCACGCCATTGGTGACCGTGCCGTTCACGATGTTTTAGATGTGTATGAAGTAGTTCGTAAGCAAGAGGCGCAACGCGGTATTTCATCCAAGCAGATGCGCCACCGCATAGAGCATGTGCAACTCATTCACCCTGATGACCGTTATCGCCTTGCTGAACTAGATATTGTTGCCTCCATGCAGCCCATTCACGCTACATCGGATTATGATATGGCGCAAAACTATTGGGGCGAACGCTCTCGCTGGGCATATAACGCGCGTTTGCAGCTTGATGCTGGCGTTGTTGTTGCTTTTGGTTCAGATTCCCCAGTTGAACCCTTTCACCCCTTTAAGGGTATTCATGCCGCCGTAACCCGTCGTCGCCCAGATGGCTCTCCTAGCCCAGAGGGATGGTATCCCGAATTGCGCTTATCACTTGATGAAGCTCTACGCGCTTATACACAAGGGCCAGCTTATGCTGCTGGATTAGAGCATAAACTAGGAAAACTTGCTCCAGGGTATTTAGCAGACCTTGTCGTTTTAGACAGAGATATTTACACTATTCCCGCCATGGAATTACTTAATGTTGAAGTAATCGCCACAATGGTTGGTGGTGTGTGGCGGCATGGCGAATTCTAAAGCCGCAATTTGTCCGAAACTATAAGGAGGATTATCAATGACCGATCGTCCCGGCATGAAAGTGGGAGACCGTGAACACCCTGTTCAGGGGCCAATGCTAGAAGTTGGGTCACCTGCGCCTGATTTTAAGCTGATTGCAACCGATATGAGCGAGCGCATACTGGCCGATTATGATGGTAAAGTCAAAATCATCAGCTGTGTTCCCTCTATTGATACAGGGGTTTGCTCTGCCCAAACGCGCCGTTTTAATGAAGAGGCGGCTAAACTAGGCGATGGTGTCGTGATTTTAACCGTGAGTGCCGATTTGCCTTTTGCGCTTCGTCGCTATTGCGCTAACGAAGGCATCGAAAACACTGAAACATTGAGCGCCCACCGCGATATGAAATTTGCCGATGATTATGGCGTTCATGACACAGAATGGCGGATTTGCCAGCGCGCGGTTTTCGTGTTGGATAAAGATAATATCGTACGCCACACAGAGTATGTACCCGTGATTGGCAACGAAGTGAATTTCGAAGCCGCCCTAGAAGCTGCAAAGTCTCTGCTGTAATTGCCCCTTGTTAGATTGGCTATAGCAGCGTCCCCTGAATGTGCTTATCATGTTCACGGGGACGTTTTATATTGAGTTTGGCAAAAGGACTGTAATTCCAATGTATGATATTCGTTTACAACGTCTGGCGGATGTATTGGTAAATTATTCTACAGAAGTTAAACCCGGAGAGTGGGTTGGCATACTGGGTGATGTGTCTGTTTTACCGGCTTTACGTGCTGTTTACGAGGCTGTGTTAAAAGCGGGCGGATACCCCACACTTTTGATGAGCGATGATTATATGATTCGCTCATTTTTGCGCGAAGCGAACGATGACCAAATGGCTTGGTTAGACCCAGCTTTAACGCGCTATTATAAAGAGGGCGATGTCTATATTCGCGTTGGTGGCGGCACAAATACCCGCGCCATGTCCAACATCCCGCCGAAGCGCTTACAACAGGTGATGGCCAAGCGCCGTGAGTGGCTGGATATTCGCTTGGAGCGCTCGGCTAAAGGCGAGTTTAAGTGGGTGGGCACTTGGTATCCTAACGAAGCCAGCGCACAAGAGGCCAACATGAGCCTTGAAGAATATGCCGAGTTTGTTTATGGCGCGACCTTCTGCGATAGAGAAGACCCAGTTGCCGCATGGCGAGAGCTTTCTGCCATGCAACAGCAAAAAGTAGACTGGCTCAAGGGCAAGAAGCAAGTTGTCCTCAAAGGGCCTAATATCGACCTTTCCCTCTCCATTGAAGGGCGTACTTTTATTAACAGTGATGGCCGCCGCAATATGCCCAGTGGCGAGATTTTCACCGGGCCAGTGGAAGATTCTGTGAATGGCTGGGTGCGGTTCAGCTATCCAACGATTGTTGGCGGTCGCGCTGTCTCTGGCATTGAGTTGCGTTTTGAAAATGGCCGGGTGGTAGAGGCCAGTGCCGAACAAAATGAAGAATTGCTCATTGCTCAACTAGATACAGATGCAGGCGCACGCTATCTGGGCGAATTTGCCATTGGTACGAACTTCGGCATCAATCGTTTTACTGGCAACATCCTGTTTGATGAGAAAATTGGCGGTACGGTTCACATGGCGGTTGGCAAAGGCTATCCTGAGACGGGCAGCAAAAATGACAGCGCCATTCACTGGGATATGATTTGTGATATGCGAGAGGATAGCGAAATTCACATTGATGGCGAGCTTTTCTATCGCAATGGCGAGTTTGTCGTTTAGCTCAATGCATAAACGCAGGGCGGGATGTTTGCCCGCCCTGTGAATATCACTATAGCGGCAAAATATCGCCCTCTTCTTCTTGCCGCTCTGCTAACATGCCGCGTAGCTCAAAGACTTGGTCGCGGATGGCGGCAGCCTTCTCAAACTCTAACGCTTTGGCGGCTTTCTTCATCTCCGCTTCTAATTGACTGATTAAATCGCGTATATCTTTACTGCTCATTTGCGTAGCCGCTTCTACGTTGGCTTGTGTTTCTTGGGCATCACGCTGTGCCATAGACCGCATACGGTCGGTTAAATCGCGGATTTCCTTCTGGATGCTCTCTGGTGTGATATTATGCGCTTGGTTATATGCTTGCTGAATTTTACGGCGACGTTCGGTTTCTTCAATCGCTTTTTGCATAGAGGCCGTAACCCGTTCGGCATATAAAACGACTTGCCCCTCTACATGTCGTGCGGCGCGCCCAATCATCTGAATTAATGCAGACTCAGACCGCAAAAAACCTTCTTTGTCAGCATCGAGAATGGCCACCAAAGACACCTCTGGCAAGTCTAACCCTTCTCGCAATAGATTAATCCCCACCACCACATCATAAACCCCCATACGCAAATCGCGCAGAATTTCCACGCGCTCAATCGTATCTACTTCATGATGCAAATAGTGGGCTTTAATGCCCATTTCATTGAGATAGCCCGCAAGTTCTTCGGCCATCCGCCGCGTTAAAGTGGCGACTAGCGCCCGTTGTTTCTTTTTAACGCGCAACGCAATTTCTTGAAGTAAATCATCGATTTGCCCTTCTACAGGCCTCACGCTGATAGCCGGATCAACGATGCCCGTAGGTCGGATGATTTGCTGGGCAACTTGTTCGCTCACTTCACGCTCGTAGGGGCCGGGCGTGGCGCTGGTATAAATAGCGTGATTAATCCGCTGTACAAACTCCTCAAACTTTAAGGGGCGGTTGTCTAATGCGCTCGGTAGCCGAAAGCCATATTCCACCAAAACGCTCTTTCTTGCTTGGTCACCTTTATACATAGCCCGCACTTGCGGAATAGTCATGTGGCTTTCATCAATGACCAATAGATAATCTTCTGGGAAGTAGTCCATGAGCGTATAGGGAGGGCTGCCCGCTGACCTTTGCTCCAAATGCCGAGAATAGTTTTCAATGCCAGAAGTAAAACCTGTCTCCCGCAGCATCTCCATATCATAGCGTGTTCGTTGTTCTAGTCGCTGTGCCTCTAATAGTTTGCCCTCTCGCTTGAAGTAAGCTAAACGCTCTTCTAGCTCTTGTTCAATATCATGTAAGGCTTGGCGCAGCAAATCAGGGTCTGTGACGAATTCGCGAGTGGGGAAGACCACTATCGTATCATGGTCTAGCAGCACTTCGCCCGTCAACGGGTCGAATTCCGTGATGCGCTCGATTTCATCGCCAAACATAGCAACACGGAAAGCGGTTTCGGTATAGCCGGGGACTATTTCCAGAGTATCCCCACGCACCCGAAACGTGCCCCGTTTGAGGTCTAAATCGTTGCGGGTGTAATGGATGGTGACTAAATCTCTCAAGATAGTGTTGCGGTCTTTAGTTTCGCCAACTGCTAACCTCACTGTGCTGTTGCCCCAACTATTGGGGTCGCCTAAGCCATAGATGCAGGAAACAGATGCCACAATTAATACATCTCGCCGCGAGAAAAGCGACGCAGTGGCCGAAAGCCGTAGCCGTTCAATCTGCTCATTAATTTCAGTGGTTTTTTCAATGTATAAGTCATGACGAGGGACGTAGGCTTCTGGCTGGTAGTAATCATAATAACTCACAAAATATTCAACCGCGTTTTTGGGGAACAACTCTTTGAACTCTGCATAAAGTTGTGCCGCGAGGGTTTTATTGTGTGCCATGACCAGCGTGGGAACTTGTAGCTGTTGAACAACATGGGCAATAGTGAAAGTTTTGCCTGTCCCTGTTGCACCTAACAGCGTTTGGTGGCGCAACTTGTTGCGATAACCGCTTACCAATGCCTCTATAGCTTGGGGTTGATCGCCCATTGGTTGGAAGTCTGAGACAATTTGAAATTCTGGCATGGCAAACCTCAATATGAACGTGTGTTCGATGGCTTAAGTATAAAGGTATTGAAAAACTCTAGCAAGATGAGTTTCGCCGTATTGCCAAAGCGCGGGGGATGGCGCTTGATGAGACTTATCTCAATACACAAGATATCCTTGATGCCGATGATGCTTGATTAAAGCGTAAACTGATATTAAAAAACCGTTGACATGTATATCCCCTTATGATAGGATACGTCTTCGCACAAACAGTGTGATAGACGATGCGGGGTGGAGCAGTGGCAGCTCGTCGGGCTCATAACCCGAAGGTCGCAGGTTCGAATCCTGCCCCCGCTACTCAAGGTGATGTAGCTCAGCTGGTAAGAGCGCGGGACTCATAATCTCGAGGTCGGTGGTTCAAGTCCACCCATCACCATCCTGATGAAGAAGCCAATTGCGGCTTCTTTTTTATTCTATCTCTAAACGCACTAAATCCTCCCATGTTTCTCGATGCCGCGCAATAGCCCATATGCCCCCTTGAACAACCACTTCAGCAGGTCTAGGGCGGGCGTTGTAATTACTAGCCATCACCATACCATAAGCCCCTGCAGTCAAAATGGCCAGTAAATCTCCCTCTTGCACGTTGGGCAGTGCAATATCCCTGCCGATAATGTCTGCAGTTTCGCAGACTGGACCAACGACTTGCTTAGGCGTTACAGCTTCATCGCTGGCATGAACGGGCACAATATGATGGTACGCTTGGTAAAGCGCTGGACGAATAAGGTCGGACATGCTGGCGTCAACAATGACAAACTGCTGCCCACCCTGTGCTTTCGTATAGAGTACCCGTGTTATTAAAATGCCTGCATCCGCTACGATAGAGCGCCCCGGTTCTAATAGCACTGTGTAATCGGATAGCAAAGGTGCAATAGAACGGGCAAATGTTGCAATATCTGGCACAGTTTCGTCGGGGCGATACGCGACGGGTAAACCGCCACCGAGGTTCACTGTATGGATATTTGTATAGGGACGGATGATATTTAACGCCTTCTTCAGCGCTTGTAACGTCGCCTCAGTATCCCCCAATTGGCTACCGATATGTATGTGAATACCTCGAATATCTACATGCGGATACTTGGCCTGTTCTGCTAGGATATTGGCGATGACCTCTTCCGTTATCCCAAATTTCACCCCGCCATGCCCAGTCGCAATATAAGGATGTGTATTGGCTGTGATGTTAGGGTTTAAGCGCAATGCGACGCAGACTTTGATCGCTTTTTTCCCAGCTAGTTCATTGATAATCTCTAGCTCTCTTACATTCTCAACATTAAACCATCCCACTCCAGTATCTAACGCATATTGAATAT
>WGEI01000224.1 GCA_015492875.1 Anaerolineae bacterium
GCCCCATACCCCGCGAGGGAGCGGCTGAAATCTTCAGCTCGGCCCCCTCGACCCCGTTCCGCGAATGCCTTGCATTCGCAAAATGGCTATAGATGGATTGCCGCGATAACCCATCCTAGCGCCGTGTTTGTTGATGCCCCGAAATAGGATTTTTAAGGACGCCTATCATTAAAACGGGGGTTTGGGGGTGGTATACCCCCCATGTCAAAGTGGTTCGCGGGACGCTCTCCCGCACCCTGCCACTTTTTCGTAAAAAGTGGGCAAAAACTTTTTTGCTCGGCACTCCGTGCCGAAAAGTGATACTGGTGAGCGTAGCGCCTATTCTTAATTAGTCGACTTATTTGAATTTCAACCGATTTCGGCACATTACCGCAATCGAAACAACCATATAGACCAATTGCACGCTGTCGCTAGGCAAGCGCGGTAACCTCCTGTAACATTATAACAACCATGAGCAAGGCAGCTAGAAAGAGAACGACAATGCCCGCGATTCGCCGCTTACACATATCAGGCACACATTATGAAATGGGGCGACAACACGGAGAAGCCTTCGCTGACGAAATTCGCCAATTCACCAAAGGGCGCATTGAGCTGAGCATGGACCCTGTTTGGGCGGGGAAGGCTTTACCGCGCGAACAGGTCATCGCCATTGCAGAGGCTATGCTGGCGGTTCATCGGGAATATGCGCCTGAGCTAGTCGAAGAAATGCAGGGTATCGCCGACGCTACGGGATTGAGCCTCGCCGACCTTGTGGTGGTGGGCGGCTTCACCGATTTTGTTGATGTGCTGGCCAATGTGGATAATCTGGCGCTGATGCGGCCTGTTGATGGCAAGATGGATGAATGCACGGCCTTCATCGTGCCCGATAGCCGCGCCATCGATGGCAAAGGTTTCATCGGGCAAACGTGGGATATGCACAAAGATGCCACGCCCCATGTCATATTGCTCGACGGGCATCCACAGGATGAGCCAGCCTTCATGGTATTCACTTCCGTTGGCTGCGTGGGGATGATTGGCATGAATAGCGCGGGCATCGCTATTGGTATCAATAACCTGCGTGGCGCAGATGGGCAAATTGGCGTCACATGGCCATTTGTGGTGCGCAAGGCGCTGATGCAGCACGATATTGAGGCCGCAGTGCGCTGTATCACCGAAGCGCCGCTCGCTGGCGCACATAACTATGTCGTGCGCGATGCCAATGGTCAAGGCTATAACATTGAGGCGCTGTCCACCAGCCACACCATCGCCCCATTAAACGATGAGAGCATTGTGCACACCAATCATTGCCTCGCCCCCCAGCACCAGCGCCTAGAGCGCCCCAGCACAGAAGAACGCATCCGCCATAGCGAAGGGCGTTTGAAACGGGCGCAACAGTTATTGCAGAAATCGGCGCTCAGCGTAGAGAATTTGATGGCGCTCACCCGTGACCGTGCGGGCAATGGGGATAACATTTGCGTTTATCCTGTCGCGCCTTCTTATGTAGAGACAAGCGGCGCGGTGATTATGCGGCCAGCAACGCGGGAATTTTGGGCAGTTTGGGGACATCCTGATAGCAATGAATATGAGCGGTTCACTGTCAATTAACGTGAAAAAGGGGCTACACTCAGCCCCTCAATTTTTGCATATCTAGCCGGCATAGCTCCAGCCGAGCGCGGGCAAGCTCAATACTTCCGTCGGTGTTAGCTCTTTGTTGATACCGGCGCCGACGACTTCGCCAATAACAATATCATGGTCGCCGCCCACATCAATAATTTCTTTCACACGCACTTCAAGATAGGCCGATGCACCCTCTAGGACGGGGACACCTGTTTCTGGGGCTTCGGTATATTTCGCCGCTTTCATCTTATCGGGGTTTTTCGCCATGCCTTTGGTGAAGGGCATAATGGCGTCTTTGTCATCCTGATGAAACAGCATCACGCCAAACACTTGCCCCGCACTGATGATGCTATGGCTGTGGGCGCTTTTAGCCAAACCAAGCGCAACCAAACGCGGCTCGAATGAAACTTGCGTTAACCAGTTGGCCACCATAGCATTGACTTCATCGCCATTGCGCGAGGTAATCGCATAAAAGCCATAGGGAATCATCCGCAAAACACTTTTGATAGTATCGCTCATCACACACTCTCCTTATAGACAAAACCCACATATGGACGAAAGTCCGCTTCTATTGTAACGCTAAATATAGCCAATTTCCTTCAAAAGTACGTTAGAATGGCACAACATTGAGCATTTACCATGACAGGGAGGCGCTTTCGCAATGAAATTGGCGATACAGGAAAGCCTATTAGGTGGAAACACTTTAAGCGAGCGGTTGACAACGGCGAAAGAGGCGGGATTAGCTGGCGTAGAGTTCACAGCGCAGGGGCTGAGCGCGCGTGTGCCAGAGATTGCGCAAGCGTTATACCAGCAAGGGCTGCAAGCGGCTGGGGTGCATATGGGGCGGATTGACGGCTATATTTCGCCAGAGCTAGACGAGCGCGAGGCGGCCATCGGCGCCCTGCGAGAAGCGTTAGCCGATGCCAGCGACATTGGGGCGGCGCATGTGATTTTCGTACCGCATTATGGGGCGCTCAAGATGCCTAACTTACAACCGTATCGCTCGCCAATTGAATTAACTGGCGAGATGATGATTTGGCTTTTGCGGACGGTTTCTGATTTGGCGTATGCCATTGGGCTAGAGCTGGATATGCAGCCACTATGCCAAGAGGAAACGGCGTTTCTGAATACGCTGGAACAGGCGGCGTTCTTCCGCAAGCGCATTAAGGGGCATCCGCACGTAAAAATTGCGCCACACCTCTACCATGTGCTCAAAGAAGGCGACATCACAGGGTTGCGGCAACATAGCGCAGAAGTTGGCTATGTGCACCTTTGCGGCGCGGATGGGCAATTCCCGCTAGCGCTCACTGCTGAAGTGAAAGAGGCGCTGGATATATTACGTGAAGCGCACTATGCAGGATGGGTGACGTTGACAGGGAAAAAAGCGCCAACAGCGGCGGATTTACAACGGAGCGTACAGGTACTATACACCTATATACAGGCATAATCAAACTTATGCTACACTGTTTATAAGAGGATGTAGGATAAGCGTTTCCGCATGGCATCGGACATAGGAAGAAGCGCGCGATACCATCGCCGAATGGGAAGCTGTTAATGAGTTGAAAAACGAGTAAACACAACGATGAACGCCGAACCCGCCATCGAAGTCCGCTGGTATGACGCCCAAAAACACATCATTCTGGTCAAAGAAAATCGCACGTGGGCGTGGAATGATTTTTACACAGCGCGCAATCAGATTAACCGTATGATTGTAGAAACGCCTCATACGGTGCACATGATTATCCAGATAACATACAACTATATGCCCTCCAACGCCATCACGCACATGTGGGCAACAGGCAAAACCCGCGCCCCCAATAAGGGGTTGACTATATTAGTTGGCGCGCGGGCGTTTGGGCGGATGATGTACAACCTCTATTTGCGCGTTGCTAGCAAGGAGCAGGCCGCCCGCCTTCGCATGGCAGAGAGCATGGAAGAGGCGCTGGCGATGATCCACTCATGGGATGCTGCCCACACTGAAGGATAATGCATGTTAAATTTGATTGCTCGCAATATCCTGCCCTTTCAAAACATCATCTATCGCGCAGAACTTAAGCACCAACGTTATATCATCCGCACTAGTCGCTCTGGCCTTATTTGGATTGCCCTCGCCCTCATCATGCTGATACCCGCTTTATTAGCCTCTTTGGGCATCACGCTGATAACCCTCATTCGGCCACTGAACGCGGGTGTCGATGGCCTGCTGGCGGGTGATTGGGTGACGGGCGTCGTGGTGCTCATGGTAACTATGAATTTAGCGCTGTATCCGGTGGTGCATCTGGTGACGGTGGGATTGGCCGGGCAGAGCATCATCCGCGAAAAGGCGGGGAAAACGTGGGAGCTATTACGGATAACCAATGTGAGCGCGCTGGAAATTGTGCGGGGCAAGTGGTGGGCGACGCTGCGGGCGCTTTGGGGCGATCATCTCATGGTGA
>WGEI01000225.1 GCA_015492875.1 Anaerolineae bacterium
ATATACGGCTTAAGCGCCCAGTATGCGCTTGATACCCCATGCCCGAAAAACAAGACGCATCGGGCGTGAAGCGGGCGAATTCCAGTAGCCAGAGCGTGCCATCTTCACCCTGTGCTATGTCGATTGGCATGTTCAGTCCTTCAAGAACGGTGCGTTGTTCGCGTGCTTCGTTAATGGCAACCAATTGGCCGCCGCCACTGGGGAAGGGGCAACCGCCAGTCAAAGTGACATAGTATTCATCACCAATGCGGGCGATACCAGTGGGTACAGCTTCTATAGGGCGGTTTGGATTTTCTGGGTTAGGCAAGGGGCTAAACCGCTGGATAAATTGCGTTGTGCCATCGGCGGTCTCTTTTGCCACACCGTTGCCAGTGGCGTCAGTGACGACAGGCCGCCCGCTCTCATCAAATGTGATGTCAAATGGGTTCACCACCCATACCCGATTGAGCGGGTTCATCGCCGTGCCAAGCTCTGATGGGGTATAGGGCGTTGGTGGCAAACTGAGCGCACCATCTTCTGGTATGGGGAGGGTCCATAGATGTTGAGCGTTAAAACTACCCACATAAATTTGACTACCATCAGGCGCTACACCAACCAGCGGCACGCCAGATAAATCGCCAGAGTCACGGCTGCTCGGCAAGCCAGAGATGAGCCGTCCTAGCGCGCCCTGGGGCGTTAAAAGGCTTACGCCCCCGCTCAAATCATTGGCCCCTGTCCCCTCTTCGGCAATCAGCAAACCACCATTTGGCAGTAGCGCCATGCCCACAGGATTAATCAGCCCCTCAACGACCGTATGTATCTGTGCTTCCTGTTGGGCACTGGTACTCAGTGGTGATAGAAGCCAAAAACTGCCCGCGATAATGAGGGTAAAGCCGAAAAGTAAACTAATGATGTGTAATTTAAAAAAACGTGCAAACCCTGATTGCATTATTGATACCCACTTTCATATGTAAAAGAGGCTAGGGAAGCTATTGCCTCCCCAGCCCCGCATGATACTTCCCGCGTTAATGAGTCGCCGATTTATTCGAAGAAGGCGTTGTAGTTTGCCAACTCTTCATTCGCTTTGGCGGCGGCCTCATCCAGCGCTTCTTGTGGGGTCAAGCCATCGTCAATCACGCGGCTGTAAGCATCCACAATGAATTGGCGAATGGCCGGGAATGGACCAGCACGGCCACCGAGAACAGCATAGTTCGGGCTACCATCTTCCAAGGTAGTATTGGTGGTCAGCAGCTGTTCAATGGCGGTACGGAAGTTCGGGTTCTCATCCCAGAACGCCATCAAGTCTGGATTGTCTTGCAAGTCGGCACGGACGGGGAAGTAGCCGGTGCCGGTGTGCCAGGTGATTTGTTGGTCTGTTTCGGCCATGAACTTCATGAATTCCCAAGCAGCCATATTTTCTTCATCGTTGCCAGAGTCAATCAACCACAGTGCCGCACCGCCGATAACAACGCCGTTGCGTTCGCTGCTATCGCTGTGGGGGATGTAGGTTGTGTTGATGGGGAATTCAGCAGAATCTTGCAGGCCGCGTGCGCCAGCGGTGGAATCGAACAGCATGGCGGCTTGGCCAGCGAGGAAGGCTGCATCGGTATCAGTCCAGGTCTTACCAAGATTCGGCGCATAGCCTTCGGTGAACATTTCGGTGAGGAAGGTGAAGACCTCTACGCCTTGCCCTTGATTGAACAGCGCTTCGCCAGCGCGACCGGTACGACCGTTGTCATTGTCGAAGTACAGGCCACCACTATTGGCCAAAATTTGCTCGAAGTACCAGCCAACTTGACCAAAAGCCACACAGTATTCTGTGCCAGCCGCTTGAACGGCGTCGCAAATCGCTTTGAAATCAGAGAATGTCCAGTCACGCGGCATCTCATCGAAGCCAGCAGCGGCCAGAACCTCGTCGGTCACGATGTCAGCATTGTAGTAAACGATAGGCGTGCTGCTGTTGAAGGCCATCGCAACCATGCCGTTTTCATCCGAGTAGTAATCGCGCACGGCGGGGATGAAGACCTCAGGGTCATAGCCATCGGCTTCCATCAGTTGCCAAGCGGGGATGATGCGACCGGTGTCAATCATGGTTTGGGCGGCTAGGTCAAAGTTCTGGATGATATTTGGCTCGGTGCCAGTTTCAAACGCAGCCAGTAGCGCGTTGTAGTTGTCATCATAAGTGCCTTGGAAAGTGGCGACAACTTCAATAGCATCCTGGCTTTCGTTGAAGCGGGCGACCAGTTCATCAACCACCTCGCCTAGGTTACCACCCATCGCATGCCAGAATTCAATGGTGATAGGCTCATCTTGTGCCGTCACACCACCGAAGGATAGAGCGAGCAATGCGATGAGCAACACCACGCTACCCAACACAGTAAATCGCTTATTCATAACGAATACCTCCTAAAATAGATAAACTTTTTTGCCGTTTATCGGCTGCATTCACAAGCGGATTGTTTCCGCGTGATGCCTAAATTAATGGGTTGGCCTTAACCTTTCAGGCCTGTCATGGCAATGCCCCGCACGAGTTGCCGCTGGGCAACAAGGAAAATCGCCAGTGTTGGCAACATCGCAATAACGGCGGCGGCCATAATTGCGCCCCAATCTGCCCCGCGCTCTTGATCAAAGAGGAAGAAGCGAATGCCGATTTGAATGGTGCGCATCTCTTTTTCGTTAGTGATGACTAGCGGCCATAGATATTGACTCCACGCGCTCAGGAAAGAGAAGATGCCAAACGCGCTGATAGCGCCTTTACTAAGCGGTACGACCACTGTCCATAAATAGCGCCAACTACTCGCGCCATCAATATGCGCCGCGTCGTGATAATCTTTGGGTATTGTGAGGAAGAACTGCCTGAGCATGAAAACACCAAATGCGCTGGCGAGGAAGGGCACAGTTAGCCCCATATACGTGTTAGCCCATCCCCAGCTACTGACTAAAATGAAGTTCGGGATAAATGTAAGCTGGAATGGCACCATCAAGCTCGCCAAAATCAAGTAGAACAACGTGTTCCGCCCCGGAAATTCCAGAATAGCGAAAGCATAAGCGGCTAATACGCTAAAAGTCACTTGGAATAGCACGATGACGCCCGTCTGTATCACACTATTGATGAAATAGCGGAACAGCGGCTGTGAGTTCCATGCTGTCACATAGTTTTCAAACGTCCACGCATCGGGCAACAATGTTGGCGGGTAATTGGTCACATCTTCCGGCAGTTTGAAGCTGGTGAAAATCGCCAAGATGATAGGAAAGGCGACGAATAGCCCGGCAGCAATCAAGAATACATGAAGAAAGAGTTCTGTCGTGCCAAATCTGCCGCGACCGCGCACTTTGTCCTCAGGGGCTACAATTGCCTGTGTATTTTTTTGGATACTCATTGGTTGCGCTCCCTATTGATAATGTACCCGACGCCCGACGAAACGGAATTGGACGAATGATAGGATGAGAATGAGTATGAAGAGCAAATAGGCCTGTGCAGAGGCGATGCCACGTTGGGGCGTCCCCACAAACGCATCATAGTAAATCTTATAGAGCATGGTTTGCGTGGCCCCGCCGGGGCCGCCTTCTGTCAAAATGTTGATTTCGCCAAAGACTTGCAAACTGTTGATCACGTTGATGACCAATAAGAAGAATAAAGTGGGGGAAAGGAGTGGTAAAGTAATATGGCGAATGCGTTGCCACAGGCTAGCGCCATCCACTTTTGCCGCTTCATAAAAGGTTTGGTCGATGTTTTGTAACCCTGCCAGTGCGATGATGGTGTTAAAACCCAGTTGCCGCCACATCACCGCAAATGCCACAGCCATTAACGCCCAATCTTTAGATGTTAACCACTCTTGACCGGGAATGCCGACTAACTCTAGCGAATAATTCAGATAGCCAACAACTGGATGGTAAATCCATCGGAATAAAACCCCCGTCACCGCACTGCTGATGACAATAGGCATGAATAATAAGAGCCTATGAAGCCATTTGAGGTTCTTAAGTGGGTAGGATAGGGCGATGGCGAAAATCGTCGCCAAAAGTATGCCCGTTGGCACAGTGATAAGCGTGAATACCAGTGTGACTGTTATCGTGTTGTGATAATCGGGCGAGGTGAGCAGCTTCTCATAGTTCCCTAGCCCGACATCAATAGTGCGGTTGCCAAATGGCGCGACGCGCTGGGTGCTCATCTGGAACGATGTCACAATCGGAATATAGACGAAAATCGTCAAGATGATGAGCGTTGGTGCGAGATACAAATAGCCAGTGATTGCCGAACGCAGTGTCTTTTTCCACTTCGTGCGACGCAATACTTTGGTTTGGTCATTCTGATAGCTTTCAACAGCAACAGTTTGTGACATAGGTATATTATGCCTCTACTATTCTATTGACAGTTTGGGCGTACAGGAGGGCAGTATAGAAGCTAGTTATCTATTGCGTGTTAAAAATTTACGATGGTTATGTTAAAGCTTTTTCATCTAGCTTTAGCGTATGTGCCGCAAATTTAATTGAATGCCTCTCCCATCCGTTAAACGATTATAATGTGTTTCTCCCATTATCCCAAATC
>WGEI01000226.1 GCA_015492875.1 Anaerolineae bacterium
CGCCAACCCCTAGTAACGTGAGGCCTGTTCGCCGATTCTCCCAATAAAAACGCTCAATACCGCGTAAATGGGGTAATAGACGTAACACATTCACGGGGGCGACACGACGGCTAAAGCTCACTAAACGGCCATATTGATTGGGGATTGAACGAGTAGCGTCAAACATCAGTTATCGTACCCTACGCTTTTTAATAGCAATGGCAACAAGCTTGAGAGAATGCGTTCGCGATTGGGTTCGCCGGTATAAACCCAGCGGATAATTACCCCATAAATAGCGCCCATCCACGCAGTGGCGACAACTTCGGTATCTACTGGCTCTATATCGCCTACGACAACGGCTTCATCTAGATATTTCTGAATGAGATTGGTGAAATGGTCATTAACTTCTAGGCGTTTCTTCTCAAAGATATTGCCTAACCCAACGGCCTGAACGAGTAAAATTTTGGCTGGACGGCGGTATCTTGCAAATGTCTCTAAACAAGCTTCTAAGGCGGCACGGACACGCAGCATCCCCTGCTCTTCTTGTTCAATCGCTTCGATAATACGCCGCTCTAATAAATCTGCAAATTGGTCAACAAGCGCTAGGAAAAGCCGTTCTTTGTTGGGGAAATGGAAATAGATAGACCCTTTAGAAGTATGGGATTCTTCGGCAATTTCATCGAGTTTAGTATCGTGGTATCCCTTGCGGGAAAAGATGCTCAGCGCCGCATCGATGATGCGTTCGCGTGTGCTTTCTGGGTTGCGCTTTGTGGTTTGTGGCTGCATATGTTTGTGAAATATTTTTCGACTGACTGGTCAGTTCTATATATTATCACAAAAGGAGAAAGGTGTCACGGCAATCCCGATGATAAATTCCCCAGAAAACAAAAAGAGCCACTGTTTAGCGACTCTCTTTGCATGTGCCCCATAGGGGACTCGAACCCCTGTTTTGGCCTTGAGAGGGCCACGTCCTAGGCCACTAGACGAATGGGGCAATACAGCGCTTATTCTAGCATGGGCGCTGTTATCCGGTCAAGAGTGAGAACGCGGCGCGAGTAGCCCCATACGGTCACGAACTTCGGCTAAAGTCGCATTGGCAATAGCTGCAGCGCGCGCTGCACCATGTGCGAGAATATCATCGAGATAACCTTCTTCAGCCATGATTTCGTTATAGCGTTCCTGAAGTGGTTCAAGGAGGCCAACAACGCTCTCTGCTACGGCTTTTTTTAAGTCGCCATACCCACGCGCAGCGGCAAATGCGGTTTCAACCTCTTCACGAGTGCCGCCGTTGATGGCTTGATAGATGGTGAGCAGATTATTGACGCCCGCTTTTTCTGGATCGTCACTAAAACAGATTTCACGTCCAGAATCCGTCACGGCGCGCATAATTTTCTTGCGAATACGAGCAGGTGGGTCTAGAAGATAGACGGCGTGATATTCTGAATCTTCGCTCTTGCTCATCTTCTTGGTTGGCTCATCTAGCCCCATAACGCGCGCACCAGCAGGCGGAATCATGGCTTCTGGTATAGTGAAAGTTTCACCATAGAGATGGTTAAAACGCTGAGCAAGGTCACGGGTAAACTCTAGATGCTGACGCTGGTCATCGCCGACGGGGACCGCCTCTGCCTGATAGAGCAAAATATCAGCGGCCATAAGGGTCGGGTAGTTCAATAGCCCTGCCCCGATGGAATCCTGTTTCATCTTAGCGGACTTATCTTTGAATTGTGTCATGCGATTTAGCCAGCCCAGTGGCGCTAGGCATGTTAGTAGCCACGCAAGTTCGGAATGTGCGGGGACATGGGACTGGATAAAAATAGTCGCCCGTTCCGGGTCGATACCTACGGCAAGATATAACGCTGCTACTTCTCGCGTTTTCTGGCGCAAAGTTTCGGGGTCTTGGGGTACTGTAATCGCATGCAAATCAACGACGCAGAAGAAGGAATCATAGTCATCTTGCACTGCGACCCACTGGCGTAATGCGCCTAGATAATTCCCAATGGTCAAACTTCCTGATGGCTGAATGCCAGATAGTACGCGCTTTTTACCATTTTCAGTCATATGCACATCCAAATTCTATGAAAAACCGTTCACATGGTGAAAGATTGTATCAAGGCGATACCGCCCCTGCAACGGCACATCAAGGAGATTGCGCTTGGCGGTGATCGGTCAATCGCAGATTATGCAAGGTTAATTCTAGGCCTAATTTATCGCCTAGCGTACGCTGGATAGAAGCGGCGTCTCTCAAGAAATTTCGAGCGGTCGATATATCATTTAGGGCGATAAGGCATGCAGCTAAATTTGTTTTGGCACGAGCTAACCAAAACGGATTGTCCATTTGGTTATACAGTTGGTAAGCCAACGTGCAATAACGGTGAGCAGCGTTGATTTTCCCAAGCTGATAATAGACTTTGCCTAAGAGCGCATAGGTTGCGGCAAGCTCTTGCTGCTGATTCGTCACGTAAAAATGGGTGGCAAGGGCTTTTGCCATCCGAATACCTCGCTCAATATCACCTTTAGCGCATAATGCTTCTGCTCGCAATAGCGTCGCGCGGTCTGTTGTAATCGATTTCAATAATTCTTCCGCTGTATCGGGGTCTTCTGTTTCCAGAGCAAGTTGTGCTAGTTCAACTTGAGCATGGATATAGGTTTTTTCGTCGGCATAATGTTTTGCTCTTGAGGCTGCATCGGCCAGATACTCGTGAGCGCGTGTGAATTGCCCACGAAGTTTTGCTAAAATGCCGAGTTCTAAAATCGTTGATGTTTGTGCCGTAAAGTCACCAACTTCGCCAGCATACGCCATTGTGCGATGTAGTTCTTGTTCAGCCTCGTACCATTCACCTAAGCGCCGTAAGCAAATAGCAAAAGCCCGCCGAATTGTGACATCGTTTGGTGTATGTGCTAAATATGTTGCAAAGAATTGACGCCAGAGTGCATGTGACCGATGTTTAAGGGCATATCGCCACATTGAGCGCAGCCATTTCTGCTCACGATGAGGATGAATATTCAGCCAACGCGCATTCAAAATATGTTCTATAGTGCGGATGACCTTAGGCGGATTTTGCAAGTTGCTATCTATAGCCTGTAACAACTCTTCAGCGATTTGTTGGAGTGTGCGGCTACGGGGATAATGCTGTTTTAAGTAGCTCAATACAGCCGAAGAAAGTTGGTAGCCCTGCTGGTGAAGTTTTTCTAGTAACCCTATTTGGTTGAGGACTTCGAGATTGTTTTGATTAACGACAGTTGGCCATAAATAACGCAAGTCCTCGTTATCGGGTACGGATTCAGCGAAGAGCGCCCATATAAAACAACAGCGCTGTTGCGACGGCGTCAATCTGGCGAATAAGTGGCCTGTGAGGTTATCAAAGTCGCTGATAGTGGCATCTTCTTCTAGTAAAGAAGCAAAAAACGCGAGACGAGTTTTTAAGGGATTGCCTTTTGTGTGTGGCCATATTTTGTGGAGATAGGCATTTAATAGTTCGTCGTCAGTATATCCATACCTCGCGGTCAATAAATCAGCCAGATAACTTTGCGTTGCGGCAAAAGATAGGGGTTTAAGAGAGAATGCTGTGGCGACATTAGGAAGAGGGATTTTTACTTGCGAACTAATCAATACATATGCTGCACTTAATTGCTGCAAGAAGAGATTAAAACGCTGGCGCTCTAATTCGTCACTTAACACAGCGTCGATATTCTCTAAAACGATTGCCGTTCGGCGGATGAGTAAGCACTCAGGAATGCTCAAAGAGGCAACACCTGCGGGCACAAGGCGCTCATAGATATGCGTTCGGATTTCGGTCAATGTGTGGGGGGTATCTAGCCAGATTAAAGTATCAATAGTGCCTTTTTCAATGAGTTGATTGATTACGGCACTAATGAATGCCGTTTTGCCGATACCCTGTTCGCCAACGACATGAACATGGGGGAAGTGATTGTCATTGAGCACCAAACAATCTAGTGCACGGGAAATATCCTCTTCACGTTCATAAAGCCGTGAAGGTGTGACATGGGGCAAAACCGCCTGCAAGCGGCGTTTCAAGCGGTGGCGGCGTATCGCATGCTCTTCATGATAGAGCGTTTCAGTCAAACGAAAGATGCCATGTTTCTGGTATCTGCGAAAGGTGCGCACATCGAACCCTGCCCAAGCGCTATAGTCATCTGGCGTGATATTGAAATCGACGCGGACATAGCGATAATAGAGAATACTCCAGCCAGTCAAATCGTCGCTTTGGACGACAGCATCATTTTGAATGTTTAACGCTGCTTGTTCGCGTGTGTCCTCTTGCTGAGGGGTAAGGTTTAAGGTGCGCCGCAAGTTATTCAGTTGGTTTTCGATGATTTGACTGAGAATATCAGCCAATGCGAATTGACGGAGGTATTCTGTTTCTGGTAAGGATGGGTTCTTTAGCAAATACTCGTCTACTAATGAAGTTTGTTCGAGAGGTTGTAGGGGGTTCGGGGATTTGCGAGAATGATGGCGTAAGGCGGAGAGCGCTTGCCTCACCGCCTCATAGCTTATGTAAACTCCATTATCACCATATGGCATCTGGGAATGTATTTATGCCTGCATGCTTACCTAATCGCTTGTACATCTGAAAACCAGTAAACGGATATCCCAAAATACCATCATGAATAGCCCATGAGCGGCCACGCACAGTTTTCCATGCATCAAGATGGCGAAAGGGGTTATCCGGTGTCAATTTCCTATGTAGTTCGCCGCCGGGTTGGAATTCTCGATGGATACGCTCCATTTCCATACGCCCTCGTAAATAATTGAAACCATAACGCTCGAACACAATAGCGTTGTGATAGGCCAGCGGTTCAATGAAAAACATACTTTGCCCCAACCGCTCCACGAATTGCTCAAAAACGGGCAAAATGCGGCTAAATGAGCGCAATCCTCGCCGTATTTGGCCCGGCGCTAAACCAGCAGCCAGTGCCGCTTCTTCGGCGGGGATGTTGCGGCTACGTGTGCCAAAATGGGTTGGGTTGCCATCAGGGTCTCTATCGGTATTGAATCTTGGCGAATCTGGGTCATTCACTACCAATAAAAGCACAATGAGCTGATTGTTAAATGTGTCGGCCATGTTCAGATAAAACATGGGGTCTAGGTCTTCTGGGTGGCGGCGGATAGATAGTTCAAGTGCGCGTGTGCCCGAAGGGCAACGCATATAAACTACAGGATGGCGGCTTTCGGGGATGGTGAATGTTTCCGGGTCGATATTGAAATCGGTGAACAGCCAATCCGGGATGAGCGTGCGGTAGATAGCGCGTTTTTCATCTTGTGACAGGTTATTGATTTCGCGGATTGAAGTTGGCCATTCATTCGGATTCAGCACCATATATCCCCTTTAGTATCGTTTTAATGCGCGGCGCATTTCTTGTTCGGCATCGCGTTTAGCCATGCTTTGGCGTTTATCGTATTGCTTTTTGCCGCGGGCGATAGCAATTTCCACTTTCGCCAATCCGTTTTTGAGATATAGCATGGTGGGCACAACCGTAAAGCCCTTTTCGCGCATTTTGGTGATGAGTTTGGCTATCTCGCGCTTGTGCAAAAGCAGTTTGCGCGGGCGCAAGGGGTCAACATGCCCATATCGGTTTGCTTGCTCATAGGGCGAAATGTGAACATTCATCAGCCACAGTTCGCCATTGCGTTCCGTCACGAACCCATCTTTAAGATTAACACGATTTGCTCGAATTGACTTAATCTCAGACCCCATAAGCACTAAGCCCGCTTCGAAACGTTCTAATAGAAAGTAATCATGTTGTGCCTTACGATTGCGTGTGATGATTTTTATGCTTTCAGACATTGATTTACTCGCCTTCGTTCATGAGTTGTTGCAATTGGCGGATAGCTTCTCCTAATTCAACATCACGCCCATTTTCATCAGGTATCATGCTGATATCTGGCTCTAACCCTACCCCATCAATTTTACGACGTGTGGGGGTAAACCATTCTGCCGAAGTGATGTGTAAGGATGAGCCATCTGATAGTGGGTAAATTTGTTGGACTGTGCCTTTGCCAAATGTTTTTTGTCCAATAAGCAGGCCTTGAGCATGGTCTTGGATTGCACCAGCAACAACTTCCGCTGCGCTGGCTGTTCCGCCATTTACCAGAACCACTAAGGGGAATTCGATAAATAGCCCGCTATCATGGGCAGGGTAAGCCTGCTCTCCATCTTTTCGCTCTTCGTACATGATAGTGCCGCTATCGACAAACTCATCTGCGATTGCGATTGATTCCTGCAACAATCCACCGCCATTATTGCGTAAATCTAACACGAGAGCCTGAATATCCTCTACGAAGAGGGCTTCGGCTGCGTCTTGTAGTTCAGTTGGCGTACGATTTGTAAAGCGTAAAATCTGAATATAGCCGATGCGCTCATCTTCCGATAATACTCGCCAGAGAACGGATGGGATATTGATAACCCCAAACTCGACAAAAAGTGTTGTAGTTTCCTCCGTTGAAGGGCGTAAAAAGGTGATTTCTACGCCACTGCCCGCTTTCACCTCTCCGCGCAGCATCTGGTCAAGGGCATCCTGTGGTAGTGTTAGGTCAACAGGCTCTCCATTAATGGCTAAAAGAACATCGCCTTCTTGTATGCCAGCTTGTTCGGCAGGGCTATCTGGATAGGGAGACATGACTATATCACCCGCCTCAGTGCGGCGTAAAATGACGCCAATGCCGCCATATGTACCGGACAACACATCGGATTCGCTTTGCGCTGTTGGCGGTTCAATGAAAAAGGTGTTTCGGTCACCTAGCGTGCCTAAGACGCCTCGAATAGCGGCGTATTGGCGCACCATGTAATCTGGTTGTTCGCGCAAATAATAATTGTTCAGCAATGATTGGACTTCGTCTAGGAGGGGATACCCCTCTTTGTTTATCGCAGCGATTTGCGATTGTACTGGCAGCGGGAGCGTGAAAAAATCGCGGATAAAGAACCCCGCAGCAAATACTAAAGCTAAGCCCACGCCTGCTAAAGCGCCATATAATATAGAGCGCAAATAATGACGGGAAGAACTGGTTGTTTTTTGCATGTGTTTCCCTATCTTCGTTTAGGAAGCTGAAAAATTTTAGCATCTGAGCAAATTAAACCCAAGATATTTTCTTTCGAGTTAAATTGAAATAGTTACAATAGGCTATGATTAGACTATATCATCGATTGGTATTGAAAGAGAGTGGTTATGAGCGTTCAGCATGACCCACCGTTAGTGCTCATTGTGGATGATCAGGAATCCGCAACCCGAATGCTGGAACGTCTTTTTGTAAAAAAAGGCTACCAAACGGTGAGCGTTCATAATGGTTATGATGCTTTAGAGACAGCACAGCGATTGCTACCAGATTTAATTTTACTAGATATTATGATGCCCGGAATAGATGGGTTTGAAGTATTGAGGAAATTGCGCGAATCGCCAATAACAACTGGCTTACCTACTATCCTGATTACTGCAAGAAGCGAACCAACAGATATTGCTCACGGTCTCCAGCTTGGGGCTGATGATTATATTCCCAAACCATTTCATCCTAATGAACTTCTTGCTAGAGCGGAGAGCAAGATTCAGGCGCGCAAGTTGGAAATGACGCTACAGCGACGCACACAAGAGCTAGAGGCGTTGTTACGTGTCAGTGAAGAGTTGAACCAACATTTAGAAGTTGATGAGTTATTGGAGCTGTTGCTCTATCTTGTCTTAGACTTGTTACCCGGCGAGATGTCCATCATTCTGCAAATAGAGGACGATCATCAAATCGTGACGCATGGCGTTCGTATGCAAGAAGGCGCGACAGACCTCGGTTCAATCAATGGCCAACGCATTTTAGAGCGCTTTACGCAAGGGGCTGAAGCGGTGATGTGGCCGGATGATGAGCCACTGGTCGATAATTATGCCGCGGGAATGGCCGTAGCCCTACAACATTGGAACGATATGATAGGCGTTTTGATGCTGGTCGCTAACCAACCCTATGACCATAACCACCTACGCCTTTTTAAGGGGATTGGGCGACAGGCGACTTTGGCATTGAGAAATGCCGAACTTTACAAAATTCAAGCGAACTACGCTATGCACTTAGAGGATATGGTGGCAGAGCGCACTAAAGAGCTAGAGGCGGCACAGCAACTCTTGATAAGGTCGGAAAAGTTGGCGTCTGTAGGGCGGTTGGCGGCAAGCATCGCTCATGAAATCAACAATCCTTTAATGCCCATTCAGATTAATTTGGAGCACATGCTTGAAGATGTTGAAGATGGTGTTCCCGTCTCGTCGAGTGACATTCAAGAGACATTGAATAGTGTGGAGCGCATTCGTAAAATCGTCAATCAATTGCTGTCATTCACGCGCAAGCCCACGATGAGCGAAGGGGATGCTACGCTACTAGATATTTCAGAGGTGATTGAGAACATCATCGGGCTTAATCGCAAGTTTTTTGAAAAATCAGGGGTGGAGGTAATTGTAGATATTCCCGCCCTACCCCGTGTATATGGCAATCGTTATCAGTTGGAGCAAGTCTTTATGAATTTAGCGCTTAATGCGGCGGCGGCGATGCCCGATGGCGGCACACTGACATTTAAGGCTTGGCAAGAGGGGGATGAAATCGTGATTGAAACGACTGATACGGGCATTGGCATTCCAGCGGATATGATAGACCGCATTTTTGAGCCATTCATCTCTAGTAAAGAGGACGGTACAGGGCTGGGTTTGTTCATTAGCTATGGCATTATTCAAAATCATCAAGGCAGTATTACCGTGAACAGCACGGTGGGCAAAGGCACAACATTTATTATTCGATTACCTATATCGGAATGAAAAACCGGGTAAGATAAAAAACCGCCATATTTCAGGCGGCTTTTTGTTATGGGCGGAAGTCTTGTACCCGCCAACGCCGCTGAAACTCTTTATCGTCAATTTCGCGATTGGAAAAGGCAAGCGCATCTTCCATAGAAACAGCGATGACGCGCGGCGTGTTATTGCGCTCACAGTCAAAAATACGTACCGCAATCGCCTGATAGGCATCGGCGTAAGATGTGCTATTTTCGGCTAGCGTTTCCATTGAGGCGCTGAGGTTCTGATTAAGCGCTGGGCCTTCTTCACTGCACACTGTCACGATTAACGAATCGCCGAATTCTGTTTCTCCAACAGCAATGGCATCTTCCGGTAAGATGAAGTCGGAGAGCGCTATATACAGCGCTTCAAATTCATCTGCGGCTTTCTGCGTCATTTCCTCTGTAGGTAATGCCGATTGTGGTGTTAGGACAGGCGGTTGGGTGACGGGCTGCTGGGTGACATTTTGCCCCACGCTAGTGGTTGGGGTGGGTTTGGGTGTAGGTTGCCCTGAATTCAAGAGGAG
>WGEI01000227.1 GCA_015492875.1 Anaerolineae bacterium
CTACAGCCCTACCCGCTAGGGCTTTTTTATTCCCCTGATTAATTGAGGCCAGATGGTCGCCCAGATGGTTGCCAACATACAGAACGTTTGTGCTAGAGTGAAACTGTGTGCGGTGGGGCGCGGTTGTGCCGCGGGGTTTAACCGACGACAGAAACCGCCGTTATGAGCCGGATGGCCAGCGCACCGAACGCCCCACTCGCCCCCGTCCCCCGCGTTCTTCTTCCCGTTCATACTTCCTAGTCCTCATGAGGTATTGCCCATGTCCCGTTATACTCGCCAGCAGCGCGAGGAAGCCCTAGCACGCCTGCGCTATAATCGTGGCGATTTCGCCCGCACAAGTGCCGAGACCGGCATCTCCGTCGCTACCCTGCGCCGTTGGGTACGCCGCCATATCGCCCAACTTCAGCAGGCCGAGTTCTATCTACAGTCCTTTGTGCGACATGCGCTGCTCTATAACACCATGCGCATTCTGGACGATGCCGAACTGCGTAAGCGCACGCCGCTCAATCATCGTTATGGCGCAGTTGGCGTCTATCTTGACCGCTACCTCAAGCTGAGCAAGCTAGAAGACACTACAGATGAAAAGGTGATTCGCATTGAATATGTTGACCCTGACGGCGCGGTTCATGCGTCCCCATATTGGGCAAGAACAGATTCTACGGAGCACGGCGCGGTTCAAAGTGGTGGCCTGCGGGCGGCGCTTCGGCAAGACGGAGACGGGCAAAACGGCCATTCGGGAGGCGGCACTGCGCGGCCAACGCTGCTGGTGGCTGACGCCGACTTACCAGATGGCGAGCCAGTTCTGGCGCGACATCAAAGCCGACCTCGCGTTTCTGCCATCGCTGAAGATTAGCGAGACCGAACGCCGCATCGACTTGCCCACAGGCGGCATGATTGCCATCCGCAGCACGCATTATCCCGACAATTTGCGCGGCGCGGGGCTAGATTTCGCCGTGCTGGACGAAGCAGCTTTTATGGAGCCGAGCGTTTGGCCACAGATTGTGCGCCCGATGCTATTGGAGCGGCGCGGGGCGGCCATGTTCCTCAGTACGCCTTTTGGCCGCAATTGGTTCTATGAGCTGTACTGCCTTGGGCAAGACCCTGCCGAACCCGATTGGGCAGCCTTCCGCTTCAGCTCTTATGACAACCCCTATATTTCCCGTGAAGAGCTGGCGACCTTCCGCCGTCAAACGCCCGAACGCATCTTCCGCGAGGAATATCTGGCCGAGTTCATCGAAGATGCCGGGCGCGTCTTCCGCAACTTGCAAGAGGCGGCCACTGCGCCCGTTGGTGCACAGCCACAAGCGGGGCGGCGTTATGTGGCGGGTGTGGATTGGGGGCGCGAGCACGATTATACGGCGATTGTCATCATCGAGGCGGAGACGCGGCGGGTGGTGGCGATTGACCGTTTTCGGGGCGTGGGCTGGGCGCTACAGCGCGGGCGGCTGGTGGCGCTATGTCAGCGTTGGCGGCCTGCGCTCATCGTGGCGGAGGCCAATAGCATCGGCGCGCCCAACATTGAGGCGTTGCAGGCAGAAGGCTTACCTGTGCGTCCATTTACCACGACCGCAAAGAGCAAGCGCCACATCATCGAGCGGTTGGCGCTGGCTTTAGAGCGCGGCGAACTGGCGCTTTTGCCCGATGAAACGCTGCTGCATGAGCTGGCGACTTACCAACTGGAGCGCTTGGTGGGGGGCGGCTATCGTTACGGCGCGCCCGTTGGTGGGCACGATGATACGGTGATGGCGCTGGCGCTGGCGTGGTATGGCGTGCTCTATGGCGGGGCGGGGGTAGATTTCGCTTGAGTTGGTGCAGTACGTGGGGGCAACCTAGCCCCTATGCAACTGTGACGCGGGACGCTGTCCCGCACCCTGCCACTTTTTGTAAAAAGTGGACAAAAACTTTTTTGGGCGAAGGCCTTCGCTGCGCGAGAGACCTTCGCAAAAGGTTTCCCCTGCTCGTTTGGCACTCACTATAGATGGATTGCTGCGATAGTTCACCATAGCGCCGAGCTGGTTTGTATCCATAAC
>WGEI01000228.1 GCA_015492875.1 Anaerolineae bacterium
ATTCCCATTCGCCAGCTTTTGCCCATTATTCAAGATGCTGTGCAACAAGTGCATGACGCTTTGCCCGATACGCAGCAGGCTGCACCATTGCAGAGCGACACTTCTCAATTGGAAATAACATCCCCTGCACCACAACAAAATCGCACCGATGTTTATTTGCCAGAGCATATTGAAGGTTTGCCAGAAACGATTGAAATCGTCTTGCATGATGCCACAGGGCACGATGCAGATAGTGGTGATGCAGATTTTGCTGTAACGCCGCCCCAAGCGGAAGAGCGTTCAGATCAAAAAGCGCTTGAAATTTTTGAGCGGCTCGCAGCAGAAGAGCCGCCTGTCCCCTCGTTTGAAGAGAGTGGCACAGTTCGCGATTTGCGTTTAGGGGTGAATGATGAACGAGTGCAGGAAGTGCTCTCGCATATCGACCCCGCTACATTTGACGACGACATACCTCGCGTGGCGGCTGAAGAGGATGAGGATGAAGAGAGTCCGGCACGTGTGGTTTTGGAGACAACATTTGATGCCTCAACTAGCGCCTATAGCCTTCAAGACCTTATCGCCAGCATAGAGCGTCAACTGCCGCCGAACTTGCTGGGCATCCGCCCCCTGCCATCATGGGAGAAAGAGCATCAGCGTCTTGTTGGTGAGCCAGATTTCCTGCCAGAAGATTTGCCAGAATCGCCTTATGGTCCATATACCGCCGAGACAACCGCCCGCTCTGCTGCGGTAGATATTGCCGATGCTTCTGAGGAGTTAGATACTGACCAATTTACCCCAGCTCAGCCAGAAGCGCCTATAGAGGACATTGGCGAAGACAACGCACCCGATGCCGAGACTATGTCTGCCCCACGCCCGCTTTTCACTGAGGGCGATTTAGAAACTTTGCAAGTCCCAATGCCCCCCGCTCCAATACGAGAGCCTGACGTTGTAACTGCTGATGCCGATGCCCCAGTTGAGGCGATTGAAGATGCGCCCGCGTATACTTTGCTTGAGCACGATGACCCCCAAATTGCTGAATTGGCGTTGCGCTTGACACAGGCTTCCCTAGAGCTGACTTCAGAGGCGATTATACTCGCCCGCGATGGCCGCCTTGTTGCGTATACCGGCACTTTGCCAGAAAGCGACATTGCGCAATTGCGCGAAGCCGTCGACGATGATTGGGATGCTTTGCCGTCACAATCCCGCATCCGTTTCACCACTTTGCCACATAGCGGTGTGGATTTCATGTTATATACCCGCCGTACAGATGAAGGCTTTACCCTGACGCTTGTTTTTAGCGGCAATTTGCCGTTGCATGTGATTCGGCGGCAATGTAACCGCTTAGTGGCGGCCTTACATTCCGTGCCAGAGCGTGATTTGCAGCCTGTAATGCCCCCACCACAGCAAGCGCCACCCGACATTGCATCAGATGTCTCAGATGAGATTGAGCTGACACAAGCCGAAGCAGAACCTGTTTTACTAGATGTTGGCACACTCACCTTATATAATTTTGTGTTGTTGGTGAGGGACGATAATACAGCAATTATCCCACAGGCCGCCCAACTTCTCTCTCAGCGATTGGCTAGCGCATTGAGCAACCTCGCATGGCAACTACACGCTTTGCAGGTCGAAGAAGATTTTATCTATCTCACTGCGGGTGTGCCCGATGATGTTTTGCCGCCCGATGTCGTCCGCGAATTGATGGCGCAAACCGCTGCTATCCTGTCGCAAGCGCAACCTATTCACAACCTTGATGCGTTTTGGGCAGATACTTATCTCGTCGTTGTTCCCGGACGCGAACTCTCATCAGATGAAATACAGCAGTTTCTCCACTATGCGCGCCACAACTGAGGGCATCCTTTTCGGCATGATGGGCTAATGTTATAATCGCTCATATGTTCGTTTTTATAGAAGGTTGACGCGATGTCTGAACGCCCAATGTTTTATCTCATTGATGGCCATGCTTTGGCTTATCGACAGTTTTTCGGTTTACCCGTAGCTGGGTTCACCACTCGTGATGGCGAGCCAACTAACGCAACATATGGTTTTGCACGCTTACTCTTAGATATTTTGCAACGCGATCGCCCGCAATATCTGGCTGTTAGTTTTGATATGGGCTTGAGCGGGCGCGACGAGTTTTATAGCGATTACAAAGGCACGCGCGAAAAAATGCCCGAAGAGCTACAAATTCAGATGAAGCGCATTGACCAGCTTGTGAAAGCCTTTAACGTGCCTGTGTTGGCGTTAGAGGGATATGAAGCTGATGATGTGATTGGTACTGTGGTTTGGCAGGCAGAAGCAGAAGGCGTTGATATTCGCATCATCACAGGTGACCGCGATATTTTACAGCTGTTGACTCCCCATGTGACGGTGCAACTGCCTGCGCGTGGCAGCGCCGATGTTGTCTATGACGAACAGGCTTTTCGTGAAAAATACGGGCTTGAACCGTCCCAACTCGTTGACCTGAAAGCGCTAATGGGCGACAGCTCAGATAATATCCCCGGTGTGAGGGGGATTGGCGAGAAGACCGCAACTAAATTATTGAAACAATATGGTTCTCTTGATGCTATCTATGAACATATCGACGAAATTAAAGGCGCTGTACGCCGCAAATTGGAAGATGGGCGAGAAATGGCCTATCTTAGCCGCGACTTAGCCGCTATTCGCCGTGATGTGCCGATTACGTTGGATTTACAGGCCTGTGTCGCCCGTGACTACGACCATGCGACCGTAGCAGAGCTTTTCCGTGAACTAGAATTCCGCTCTTTAGCAGACCGCCTCAATGAAGTGTCCACAGAAATTCATGGCGCAGAGGTTGTGCACATGGGTACAGATTTTGAGACCGTTATCGTGCGTGATACAGAAGCACTTCAAGTGCTAGTACAGCATTTGCGCGCTGCTAAAGCCATCACCTTTGACGTAGAAACCACCAGCACAAACCAAATGCAAGCGGAATTAGTG
>WGEI01000229.1 GCA_015492875.1 Anaerolineae bacterium
ATCTATATGAGGGGCTGGATGACCCCGATTTAGCGCGAGAGGATGCTTTTGACAAAGGCACAATGCTTATTATGCCCAGCACACGTTGCCCAGCAGAAGCGGTAGACCTAGCAACCAATTTTGCCGTGTTATTAGGTTCAAAGCCCCATTTCTTAGACCCAATTGAATTTGATGGCCTCATCGCCGCGACGGAAGGCTTGCCTGCATTAATCGGCGTGGCGTATTTTTACACGCTGCTAAAAAGCGAGGCGTGGGGCGATTTGCAACGGGTGACTAACCCCGCATTTGGCCTGTTAACCCATCATCTATTCGACACCCATCCCGATGACTTGCGTGACCAATGGCTACAGAATAAAGATAACCTCGTCCGCTATACGGATGCGTTCATCGCCATGTTGCGCCAATTTCGTAATAGCATTGCAGAAGGCAATCTTGATGCGATAGAAGCGGCCACAATAGACGCGGCGCAGGAATATGAAGCGTGGATCAACCGCCGTCATAACGATGAATGGGATGAGGACAAACCGCCTGCGCTAGATGGCGGCAGCACTTTATTGAGCGGTCTATTGGGTGGGAAATTGGCAGACAGACTGCTCGGTCGCAATACAGACGACTAAAATCGCCCTGAAAGTCACACATATCTACACCAACCATGCCCGCATATACTCAGCGCGGGCATTTTACATTTAGTTTACAGTTTTTCGATATTGTATTGACCTTCTATGGCTACACTGCATCTGGAATACAACCCGATTTAAGGAGGTGAAACCATGCGAAGAAAAAGCATTTTGCAAATTAGTGTAGTAACAGTATTGGCCATTGTGTTGGCGCTCTTAGGCATTGTTCAAGCCCAAGATAATGGCACACCCGCGCTGGGCGTGAGTATCACTAATGTCGATGGCTCAGCATATATCACGCAAGTTTATCCTGATAGTCCCGCAGAAGCGGCAGGGTTACAACATGGCGATATTATCACTGCTATCGACGGAGAGGCCGTCACATTTGATTCCCTCGCCCCGACCATTCGAAGCTATGGTGTGGGCGATACAATTACACTCACTGTTGTACGTAACAACGAAGAATTAGATATTGATGTCACATTAGAGACATTTAGTTTGCCGCAAGTACAAGCAGCGCCACCACGTATGCCCAACTTCCCTAACATTCAAGACTTGCCCAACATGTTCTTCAGCGGGCGTCCGCTGCTTGGCGTACGTTTAGAGCCAACTGATGAAGGCTTTATCGTGCGCGAAGTTACAGAAGGCTCACCAGCAGAAGCCGCTGGCTTACAACCAGACGACATCATTACTTATGTCAACGGGGATAGTGTGAATGACATTAATTTACTGCGGGAAGTCATCATGGATGCCGCAATGGGTGATGGTGTGCTGGAACTCGAAGTTTTGCGCGATGGCGAAACGCTAACGCTGGAAGCCGATTTAAGTGACGCCCTCCCCTTTGGCAACTTCGGCGATGGTGTGTTGGAATTCAATCTAGGCAATGGCGGCGTCTCATTGGCGTTTGATGGCGAAAATATCACCGTTGAGCAGCTCGATGAAGATAGCCCGTTATACGAGGCCGGATTACGAGAAGGCGACGTTATCACAGCCATTAATGGCGAGCCGATTGATAGCGGTATGGGCTTGCAATTCTTCCGCAACCGTGATGAAGAGGAAATTACACTCACGGTTGAACGTGGTGACGAAACTTTAGACCTCACCATCCCACACGATGACCTAATGCCATTTGCACTCTTTGATTTTGGGCATGGGTTCGGCGATGGTGCGGGTATGCTACCATTTGATTTCAGCTACCGCCGCCAACCGGTGAAGTTGGGCGTTCGGTATGTCATGTTGACAGAAGATAATGCAGCGGATTACGACGTTGAACTCACGGAAGGCGCATATATTGCTGAAGTGCTGGCCGATACACCAGCGAAAGAAGCAGGCCTACAAGAAGGCGATGTTATCACAGCGGTCAACGGTGATGCTGTAGATAATGAGCATCCGCTTGGCGATTTGCTGGCAGATTTTGGGGCGGGCGATACGGTTACGTTGACCGTGCAGCGGGATGGCGAAACGATGGATGTTGATGTCACCCTTGCGGATATTGCTAGCACTGGTTCATTTGGCGAATTCTTCGGCTTACCACGTGGCTTTGGCTTCCGCTTTGGCCCAGACGGTTTTAACTTCTTTGGGCCAGATGGCGACATTATCCCGCTAGAAACACCAGAGGCCAATCAGCAACCAGAACTATAATTTCCCACGCTCTCCTGAGTGCGACGCCCGACCTGCTATAGTCGGGCGTCATAGGTTAAGGCTTAGTACCCTAAACGCGCTGTGACATTGCGCAAACATTCAGGGTCACCAATCAGTGTGATTTCATCACCTATCCGTAAAACGGTGTAACCCCGTGGGACAATATGCTGGCCGTCGCGCGTAATGCTGAGTACCAACACTTCACTGGGCAAGCGTAAGTCGCGTAAGGGTTTCCCATCCACATCTTCATCTGTGACGGTAATCTGAACAATTTCTTCGTCAGGTTGGCTTTGTAAGAGCAGTTGTGCCGATTGCGGCGCCCGTGTGAGTTGGTCTAATAAATTAACCATCGTCGTCGCAGGATATACAACTGTTGCCCCGATAGAGGTAAATTGCTGTTGGAGGTCACGGTTGAAGTCGTTTAAGCGGACAATAAGGCGGCGAATACCAAAATCTTCATAAGCCACCTGACATATCTCAAGATTGAGCATGTCATCATCAAACATGGCTATGAGCGCATCTGTAGCATCGTTTAAGACTTCAGCTAAGGCTTCTTTGGTAATTGCGGAGACATGCCAAGCATCAAAGTTCCGTTCTTCACGGCAATATTTCACATGAGTTTCGTCTATATCGATCAAACGCACTTGCCAATTATGAGTTTCAAGCCGTTGGGCTAATGCAACCGCTTGGCCATCAATGCCTGCAATAACCGCATCACGTTGAGTATCAGGATGGTGGTCTGCTGGGGTGTGTGCCTCTCCCACACGGCGAATGGCGAATTTGAGGAATGGCGGCCCAATTAGCTGGCTAATCACAATAGCGCTGATAAGCACTGTTGGCAGGCCAGTACCTAGTTCGGGGAATTCTACCGCTATTTCCTGCGCAAGACCAAGCCCAATGCCTGCTTGGGTAATATAGGCCAACCAAGCATAGCGGCGATGTTGGGGCGGGTCTCCTGTAATGACGCCACCCACATACGAGCCAACGAAAATACCAACTGCCCGCACTAAGACCAGAATAAGCGCAATAGGCCAAACTGTAGCGAGGATATCCAGCGATAGCGAGCCACCAACAAGGGTGAAGAATAGGACGTAAATGGCAGGCCCCATTTCTTCGATGAGGTGGACGAACTCGTCACGATAGTCGCTCCAGTTATTCAGCCAGAAGCTGCCAATCATGCAAACTAGCAATGGCTCAATAAACACTTCAAAGGGTAAAGATTGGTGTGTCAGTTCACGAATTTCTGCAGAACCCCAAAACACACCATAGCCAACAAGTAAAATCAGCCCCATCTTAACATAGGATGACAGGCGCAGAGTCAGAATCAGTTGGAGTAATCGCCCAATTAAATAGCCAATACCTAAGGCAAGCGCAAACTCAAAGATGAGGAGTAAAACAAAGCCTAAGTCCAGCATTGTGTCCGATAGAAAAACATCAGCGATAGAGGAGCTGAACGCAAATAGGGCAATTACTCCCACATCAAGAACCACCGTAACGCCAAGAACCGTTTTAGTGAATGCCCCACGCGCGCGCAACTCATTGACAATGGCGATGGTTGAGGATGGGGATAATGCCACAAGAATGGATGCTGCTAATAATGCAACAGCTATGCGTCCCTGAGTTTGTAGCTCTTCTGGGAAAGGAATGGAGTTTATCAGCAGCAATGTAGCAATGATACCGAGAATATACGGAGCAATAAAAAGCGTTGCGCTATACCATGCAATACTTTTTAAGCGTCCACGAATTTCTTTCAGATACAACTCGCTACCAGCGGCAAAAGCGATATACGCTAGTGATACATCGCTAATAAAGCGTAAACTCTCCACCCCTTCATGAGGGATAATGTTCAAAACAAAAGGGCCGATAATAATACCAGCAACCAGATAGCCGCTAATCAATGGCAAATTAAAGCGGGTCAAGTAACCGCCAATCTGCCGGGCAGCTAATCCAACTACTAAAAAGCTACCCAAATAAATCAGTAAAGTCATCTCTTGCTCCTTCAGCAGGGCGAGATACACACAATGCCCTATACCAATATGCCCCAATTTTATACAAAAGTCATTGGTTTTTTAAAATAATGGTCGTAGTTATCCTGTTGAAGCCTGTAAAATGCGGGATTATAATCGCCAATCTATGGTATTGTCGAATTTCGGAGCAATTATGTCATTAAAACAAGAGCTACTCAAGCGAATCGAAAGCCGTGAAGCCCGTATTGGTGTGGTAGGGTTAGGCTATGTTGGGTTGCCGCTAGCGGCGGCTTTTGCAGAGGTAGGCTTTCATGTTATCGGGCTGGATGTTAACCCACAAAAAGTAGCCATTCTACAAAGTGGGCGCAGTTATGTCCCCGATGTGCCGACCGAGCAATTGCGCTCAATGGTAGAGAATGGACGCTTTGTCGCCACAAGCGCATACGATGATTTGCGCGATGTTGATGCGATTAGCATCTGTGTGCCAACGCCATTGCGTAAGACCAAAGACCCTGATATGTCCTATATCATTCAGGCCGTGAATGAGATTGCTAGAATATGCCATCGGGGAATGTTGATTGTGCTAGAGAGCACAACCTACCCTGGCACAACAATGGAAATCATTGTGCCACGATTGGAGCAGGAGAACTTCCATGTGGAAGAAGATATTTTCGTCGCTTTCTCTCCAGAGCGCATTGACCCCGGCAACCGTCAATATACGGTGCGCAACACGCCTAAAATCGTGGGCGGGGTGGGGTCAAATTCCACCGAGATTGCACAGAAGCTATACCAAACAGCCATTGAGACCATTATACCCGTCTCCTCCCCCACCACAGCCGAAATGGCTAAATTGCTAGAGAACACCTTTCGTGCGGTTAACATTGGCCTCGTCAATGAAATGGCGCTCATGTGTGATAAGCTAGGCATTGATGTCTATGAGGTTATTCAAGCGGCAGCTAGCAAGCCATTTGGGTTTATGCCCTTCTATCCTGGACCTGGTCTAGGTGGGCATTGCATCCCCATCGACCCACACTATTTAAGCTGGAAATTGAAGACGCTCAATTACACTGCGAGGTTCATTGAACTAGCTAGTGAAATCAATACCTCAATGCCACTTTATGTTGTCGGAAAAATCACTGATGCGCTGAACGACGACGGAAAAGCCGTTAAAGGCTCGCGCATTGTTGTGCTTGGTGCGGCTTACAAGCGCGATGTCGATGATGTGCGTGAAAGCCCCGCGCTGGATATTATCAGCTTGCTTCATGGCAAAGGCGCTGATGTGGTTTATAACGACCCGTATGTACCCAAACTGCGCATTGATGGTGGTTTGAATTTCGAGAGTGCGGATTACAATGAGGCGCTGTTGCAATCAGCAGACTGTGTGGTTATTGTAACCGCACACAGCACTTATGATTGGCAGCACATCCTCGATAATAGCCATCTGGTTGTAGATACACGCCACGCCACCCAAAACATGCAAGGCAAAGCGCGCATCGTCTACCTCTAGCAAAATAATTATAAAGTGAGCCAACGCCTCGCAAGGATAATGCGGGGCGTTTTTATTTTGCTACCTTGCTTGTTTAAGGGGATTAAACCGATTATACTGGTGACGTATTCACTATCAAATTGATAATGGCGGTATCCTATGACAGAATTACCATTCCGGCTAAAAACACTCGAACCCTTACCCGGCGCGCTCGACATTATTCGCTATTTGGGCAAATTAGAAGAACCTGTAGCTGACATAGATACGCTATGCGATGAATTAAGCTTAAGCGACCGCGGTTTTAGCAAAGCGATTCGACGACTGGTCACCAAAGGCTATGTTCAAATGGTAGGTGACCAAGTGTATAGATTAACCGACCAAGGGCGCACCGCCGCCGAGGAATTGGCAGCGTATGACGCTCATGCCCCAGAGGAAACTGAAACAGAAGACCAGTATGTACAACGCAAATTAATCGTTGCTATACCAGAAAAGCCTGTCGCTAAACAACTCACGAATGTCTTCATTGGCTTTGAGGCGGCAGATGCAGATGCTGAGCTAGATAGTGACGCGCAGATGGTTTTGCGCGTGTCGGCCATTCACGGGCAAATCGATGGCGATGAGATGCTAGATTTAGGCAATGAACCCGCCTACAACACGTTCACGCTGATTCCGGATGCTTACACCAAATTGCGCTTACGGGTAGAAGCATACCAGCTTAACCCTAATGATGATGGGATTGAGACTTGTGGCGGGCTTTATATAGATATTGACATTAATAACGCTGGTGACGGGGGCGATTACAAGGCTTATAGCACCAGTGTCAAGCTCCTACATGTGTGATTCATCACCTATGATGATCATAATTTCATCAAGCGATTTCTTCTGTATATCGGGCACTTGAGCATCCGCCGCAGGATACCCCACAGGAATCAACACAAAAGGCCGTTCATTTTCTGGGCGGCCTAAAATTTCCCTCAAGAATCCCATAGGGCTGGGCGTATGGGTTAAAGTGGCTAATCCCGCATGGTGCAAACTCGCTAGCAGAAAACCTACTGCAATCCCAACAGATTCCTCGCTATAGTAATGTTTAATCCGCACTTGCTCTCCTGTTGCCGGGTTCGTCTTTAGGCCATAGGATTGGCGAAAAACGACAATCAAATAAGGTACTTCTTCCAAGTGTGGCTTATGCCAATCTGTGCCTAAAGGGGCTAACGCTTCTAGCCATTCATCACTCATGCGGCGTTGATAGCTTTCCTTCTCTTCAGCCTCGGCAGCGATACGTATTCGCCTTTTCACTTCGGGGTCACTGACCACCACAAACGCCCATGGTTGTTGGTTTGCGCCAGAAGGGGCTGTGCCCGCCGTTGCTATGGCATTCTGAATTAACTCAAAGGGCACGGGTTCTGTAGAAAAATGCCGCACTGTCCGACGGCGGCGCATGTGTTCTAAGAAAGCACGAGAGCGGTTTAGTTGGGTCTCAACCGTCATCCGCTCAAAATTTAATGGTATGAAACGCGCTACTTCAGCCATTAGATATTCTCCTCGCTATCAGTTGGCAACCACGCAAAGGGCGCATCGTCATCTAAGAGTTGGAAAGGATGGGCATCTTGGTAAGGCTGCCCATTAGTTGGGGGTATAGGCGCGCGGATGTTACGCCTTTCATCTCGCGTATTCAAGCGCACTAAATCGCCAGCATAGTAAACTCGCTTGTGGGGCTGTGGTGCTAATGCAATGCGCGCTACAGCGCGGGCGACAATATCAATTGGCAGGGGGGCAATACGGCGAAAACCGAGCCACGAGATAATGGGCGTATTGCCCAATACACTGACGAAGCGATAGAGCAATGGGCGTTTTTGGCCACGCAAATAAGTAATCGGCGCCCGCACGGTATAGCCATCAAGGCCGACACGCGCCATATAAGCTTCTGCTTGGCGTTTAGCTTTGATATACGCGCTGGAAATCCACGGCGCACGGGCGCTACTCATCAGCACCATACGCGGCACGCCATCAGTGACGCACATATTGGCCACATTGCGGGCAGAAAGGAAATTCAGGCGATGGTGGGTCAAACCTTGCTGCGGGTTCGCTACCAGACTGCCTACGGTATGCACAACAACAGTTTGCCCGCGCCCACGCCCGCGCAAACTGGCAGGGTCCCAAACATCTGCCACCCACCAACGCACCCGCTGGCCTAACGCCCCTAAATGCTCTTCATTGCCAGGGCGAACAAGCATAGAAACGTCTGCCCCTTCGGCCAGCAAGGCGGCAGCGATATAATCCCCTAGAAATGTTCCACCGCCTGTTACCAAGACACGGCGATTGTTTTTCCACATAAGCGCATTAACTTTCTGCGGTGATAAGACCTAAGCATTGTAACGATAGAGATGCCATTGAACAACGCGCCAAAATGATAAGGCTATCGTTATCAAAGCGAATACACACCCAGCAGGCGAAAAACGAATTACCCTAATTTGGCCTAGATACTTGCGTATTCCGCTATTTTTGTATAAAGTGTACATAGTGGTAGAAAAAACTACCAGAGATAACTAATGCACTACGGTTGTGAACATTCATACTGAGATGAAATATCCCGCTAAATAAGGCGGATATGTAATACACAAACAATTCAGGCAGCACCATATAATAGCTGCTAAAAACCATATCAAAAGCCTAAAAACCCATCATCACACCGTTGTGTGGTGATATGAGTGTTGTTATATAGGTGTGATGTGGCATATGTATTGAACAGTATGCACAGCCGTAGTGGTGAATAACCAGCGGCTGTTTTTTGTTCGTTGCGGAAACGATGTGGCCAAAAGCCTATGGGCCAAACAAGGACGATTACCGCGCTCGAAATCCAGAAGCGCAATAAAGAACGGGTGAATGTTTATCTGGATGGAGAGTTTGCGTTTGGGTTAAATTTAATGGCAGCAGCACAACTGCGCAAAGGCCAACAGCTTAGTGAAGCTGATATTGCTATTTTGCGCGATGATGACGCTGTTACCCAAGCGATTGAGCGTGCTATCCGTCTGCTTGCACGTCGTCCCCGCAGCATACAGGAAATCAGACGCAAACTGCAAGATAAAGACATACCAGAAACGGTCATCAACGCTGCTATAGAACGGCTCACAGAGCGGGGCTATCTAGATGACCGAGAATTCGCCCGGTACTGGGTAGAAAACCGCCAAATGTTTAAACCAATGGGCGCGCGCGCATTGCGTTATGAATTGCGCCAAAAAGGTATATCTCACACAATCATAGACCAAATCTTGGCAGAAATGGTTGAAGATGATAGTGCTGCTTATCTGGCGGCACAAAAACGCGCACCTCGCTTGCGCGGCAAAACCCAAGCAGAATTCCGACAAAAGTTAAGCGCTTATTTACAGCGGCGCGGCTTTGGTTATGACGCAATTCGGCAAGCAATAGCGCAACTCATTGAGGCATATAAAGCGGAAGACCCAAGCTTTTTCACTTCGGAAGTCGAGGGGGAATAAGTATCTGAGCGAACATCGGCACATTCTGAGATGGCTCTGGTTGTGAGCTTACTGGAACATTGATTGAAGGTACGCTTACAGGAAAGGAGGAGAGCGGCAATTATCGGCAGTGCCGATTCAGGCTAACAGCCTCTCTGCCGCCAGAGCATTATGGAAGTCATATTCGCCCTTATAGGGCTTGTTATTGGTTTAGCCATTGGGGCATTTGGCCTCAACTATTACCAGTCATCGCGAGGGCGTAGCCATCGCCAACTGGCAGAGCAAGAAGCGCAGAAACTGCTGGAAGAAGCAAAAGAGCAGGCGCAACAAACAATTTACGAAGCTGAACGAAAAGCCAAGCAACGGCTTGATGAAGCGGAGACTTCGATTACACGGCGCCGCAGAGACCTTGACCGCGAGGAAGAGCGGCTACAGCGCCGCCGTGAAGATTTAGACCGCCGTTTTGAGCGGCTAGAACAACGCGAGCGCAATCAAAACAAACGGCAAAGCCGTTTAGATAAACAAGAAAACGAGCTGAAGAAGAAAGAGGAAGAAAAGCTTGAAGAGTTGCAGCGCATCGCTAGTATGACCGTTGACGAAGCGCGTGAAGAGTTACTAGCTACAGTTGAAAAAGAGGCGCGCATGGACATGGCGCGCATCATTCGTCAAGTAGAGGCTGAAGCGCGTGAAGAAGCTGATACCCGCGCCCGCGATATTATCGCCCTTGCTATTCAGCGGCTGTCTTCAGAACATGTGAGCGAGATTTCCGTTAGCGTCGTGCCCTTGCCCAGCGACGATATGAAAGGGCGCATTATCGGGCGTAACGGGCGCAACATCCGCTCATTTGAATTGGCGACAGGTGTTGATGTCATCGTCGATGATACACCAGAAGCGGTCACGATTAGCAGTTTTGATCCGGTGCGGCGTGAAGTGGCTAAGCGTGCCATGACAAAGCTGGTCACTGATGGGCGCATTCACCCGGCGCGTATCGAGAAGTTAGTTGAGGATGCACAGGCGGAAGTTGAGCAAATCATCCGCGATGAAGGTGAGCGTGCAGCCTATGAAACAGGCGTACATGGCCTACACCCTGAAATCCTCAAACTATTAGGGCGCTTGCGTTTCCGCACCAGCTATGGCCAAAATCAGCATGCGCACTCCATTGAGACAGCGCATATCGCCGGTATGATTGCAGCGGAATTAGGCGCAGACGTGAATATCGCCAAAGCGGGCGGACTATTACATGACATCGGCAAGGCAATTGACCACGAGGTTGAAGGCACGCACGCTATCATTGGTGCTGAGTTCTGCAAACGCTATGGGGTTCATCCAAAGATTGTCAATTGCATCGCCAGCCACCACCATGAAGTTGAGCAGGAATGTGTTGAGGCATATATCGTCGAGGCGGCTGATGCTATCTCTGGTGCACGACCCGGCGCCCGCCGCGAAAGCTTGGAGACTTATATCCGCCGTGTGAAAACCCTAGAAGAAATCGCCAATGGGTTTGATGGCGTAGAGCAGAGTTACGCCTTGCAAGCCGGGCGCGAAGTGCGCATTTTGGTGCGGCCAGAAGTGGTTGATGATTTTGAAGCCTTGAAGTTGGCGCGTGATATTGCTAAACAAATTGAGGAATCTATGCAATATCCAGGGCAAATCAAAGTGCATGTCATCCGTGAAACGCGCGCGGTAGAATATGCAAAGTAAGCTCAAATGAGATAAAACATGGGCGGCTAGGCGAAAGGCCTCTGCCGCCCTTTTGTTTATACAGCAATATCCCGACGGTTGAAAAACCAAATCGCCAATAATGCCAGCACAAGGGACGATGAGAGCAGTACCCCCATATTGCCCCATTGCCAACCAAATTTCATGACAGCTACTGGGTCATAATAATGATAGAACGACAGTTTGCTCACTTGATGAACAATTGACTGCTCGCCTGCCATGCGCCCGATGAATTCTAAGATATAAGCGGCAATCATCAGAATACTAGTCAAGCGTATGACCATCACACGTCTTCTCATAACAGTAGAGAGAAATAGCGTCATTGCCAAGACAACTATTGCAAATGGCAGGAAGTTCAAGGCGGCCTCGAGCAACCGAAACAGCGAGACATTTAGGGCGTCCACAGCGAGTTGACCGAGCAATAAGCCTAAAAAGGCCAGCACGCAAATAAAAGCCATCAAGACAATATAAGCCAGAAGCTGTTCAACAATCAGCTGCCAGCGTGGTAAGGGCAATGATAGCACTAGGTCAAGATTGCCATCTTCCTCATCAGTAATTGTGATGCGGATGCCAGCAATCACAGCATAGATAACCAGCAAAAAGATAACCCAACTGAAAAACTCGGCTGATACATAACCTTCTGGCGTGGCGGCATAGGCGGCATCGGCGCCGAGAAAGCCTTCGTAAAATCCGCCTACTGCTGAAGCCACTTGCTGGTACAGCTTAAAAAATTCAGCATCGGGGATGATTGCCAGCACAAGAAAGGCCATCGCGGCAAACCCTAGCCCCCAATACAAGGTAGAGCGAAATTGCCGCCGCAACGTTTCCATAAACACTGCGCCAATTGCCGTCGGGCGCGTAATATCGGGATGTGGTTCATGAATTGCTTGCACTTGTTGATGGGTCATAGTGAACACCTCGTCGCAACTATCGGGTTATATAACGCTACGCTGTTATGCATGGCGTTCAGCCTACTTTAGGCGGCCACATCTCGCCGTTGGAAGATGATGGTGGCTATGCCTGTAACCGCCAGAGAAAGCACGATGAAAATGATGAAGGATGACCATGCAATCCCGTTTTGCATTGTGCCCACGCTATCATAGTAGTGGAAGAAAGAGAGATAGCGCAAATTTTCCGCAACAGTGCCGCTAGCAAGGCCACCAATTAAATCTAGCGAAAAGCTATAGACAACGAAGAGAATGCCCGCAGCAATCGCAAACTTGCGGCGACGAATTATCGCGCCAATGGCCACAGTGACGGAGAGCACAAAGAGCAAAGTGGGGAATAGATTCACGACATTATCCACGATATGCCCCATATTTAGCTCTACACTACTCATGGCGGCGCCAGCCCAAAAGCCAACCAAAATGAAGGCAACGATGAGCAAGCACCCCAGTGCAAATGCTGCAAATTTTTCGATGATAATACGCCAACGAGCCAGCGGCAAGCTGAGCACCATATCGA